>CAZXVN010000494.1:0-1712 GCA_964643945.1 uncultured Lentisphaeraceae bacterium
GGTGGATCTGTGTAGCGTCGAAGACCGTGAAGGGCGCATGCGTGCTCCGGTATTCGCCACATTTCAGCACTTCGAGCATGGGCGGCACCTCGTGCGATACCTGAAAGTACTTTGCGCGTCCGCTGGGAACGGTCGGACCAAGCCCCTCGTAACCATCCTGCACGGGGAACTGGCCCAAGCCCTGCGCCGCGAGTTTCGCATCCGACACGTCCTGCAGCACGGGCGGGCGAACACGCTCGCGCAAGAGCGAAGGCTTCTTGCTGCTGATCGCCGGGTCGAGGTAGAGGAGTTCGCGGTTGCCGTAGCGGTCGATGACATACAGCCCCCAGTGCGAGCGCGGGCCAGGGCTGTGGCTGACCAGGAAGTGGTCGCGCGAGATGGGCTCGGGATAGCGGAAGGTCTCGCGATGCGAGCGGTCCATCTCGTACTGCGGGCGGGTGTCAGGAGTGATGCTGGTGATGCCCGCGGTTTCATACAGCCCCTTCGAACGGTCGATCAGCGCGATCGGACCTTGATGGTCGCCGTGAGAAATCAGCGTGCAGACGATTTCCTGGCTGTCAGGCACCTCACGCGCATGGCCGTAACTGTACGGCGTGTCATTACCGAAGACCAACTCTGGATGGGTCCCGTCGGGACGGATCGACCAAAGCGTGTGCCCGAAGTTCGCACCCTTGTCCAAATATTCCGAGCGTGTCCATATAATGCGTCCGTCGCGGGTCATGGCCGGATCCCACTCGCTGACGTTCGCAAAGGAAAGCCGCTTCATGTCCGAGCCGTCGCGATTCATTCGGTAAAGCACATAAGCCTGCGGCTGCCAGCAGAGGAAGCGCGAGACGCAGCGGGTGGAGATGAACTCCAGCTTGCCGTCGGGCAGCGGCACGGGATCGAAATCGTGAAAGGGCCCCTCGGTCAGTTTGCGTGCCCCGCTGCCGTCCGCGCGCATCGTCCACAGGTGCCAGTAAGACGACCAGCCCTCCACCTCCGGTTTTTCGGGCCGATAGGCGAAAAAGAGGGTCTGCCCGTCAACGTCGGAAACCGGATGACGCACGATTCCAGCCGAGCCGTTGAACAGCATCTCAACCTCAGCGGACGCGGGGTCAAGCCGGTCTTCCGCGTCGCGGGGAACGTGCAACACATAGACACCGCCGCCTGCCACATAGGTGCCGTCCATATGCTCGCTGTAGTTATGCGAGGGCTCGAGCGGATGCTGCTTTGCAAAAAGCACGCGCCCGACCGGCGCCAGCCGCGGATCGCGGAAGAAGAGCCGGCGCTTGGCCGCGCGAGCCGCGAGATAGAGCGCGTCAGACTCCCCTTCCGTCTTCACGCGGGCACGCAGCGCCGCCAGTTCGCCTTGCTCTTTTGTAATCCTAACGCCTTGCGTGGCGAGACGGCCGATCATTTCCTCAAACTGAACAAGAACGCGCTCGCCCGCCGAGAGCCGCGCGATGCGACCCCAATACGGCGCGCCGCCGGGAACCGCAGGACGATCTTTAAACAAGGGCGAAAGTTCGTCCTTCCTGTCCATCCGGCTCCACGTATCGCGCTCGCACCGGAAGGCGTAGTCCACGACGCCCTTCCACGTCGGCTCCGTCAGCGCCGATGCCGGCAAAGTCAATATTGAAGGGATTTTAATTTTTGAAGGGCACGACACCTTGGAAACCGCTGTCCATGACTGGCCCTCCGCCGACACCCTGATCTCAACATCCCGCGGA
>CAZXVN010000495.1:0-3998 GCA_964643945.1 uncultured Lentisphaeraceae bacterium
AGACCCCGTACTGAAACGATAAGACGATAGCAGGAGTCGGGGAAAAACACAAGTGAAGAGACAGGACGCCGAAGTGAAAAAGCGGACGCATCCATGACGGAAAGTGCCGGCGGCGGGGGACACCTGCTCCCGGACTTATGCCCAGCGCATCACCATGGCACCCCAGGTCAGACCTGCGCCAAAGGCGTCGATAACGACCACATCGCCTTTATGGATGCGGCCCTGTTCGAGCGCCTCGCAGAGCGCGATCGGGATCGTAGCGGCTGAAGTGTTGCCGTAGTTCGCGATGTTCACAAAGACTTTTTCCGCCGGAAGCGCCAACCGCTTGGCCACCGCTTCGACAATCCGGATATTCGCCTGATGCGGGATCAGGAGCGAGACTTCCTGCGTGGTCAGCCCCGCACGGTCGAGCACACACACGGCACACTCGGACATGTGACGTACAGCCTGCTTGAAGACCTCATTGCCCTGCATGGTGGTGTAACGTCCGAGCTTATTGCCGTTCTCATCGGTGTAAACCCGGCACCCGCTATTCGGAAGGCCCAGCAACGCGTCGTAATGGCCATCGCCCCCGAGTTTCATGGCGAGAATGCCGTCGGTGCTCGAATGGGTCTCGCTGAACACAGCCGCGCCAGCACCATCGCCAAACAGGATACAGGTGTCTCGGTCCTTCCAGTTCATGATCGAACTGTTCACCTCAGCCCCCACGACCAGCACATGCTTCATCAGTCCGGCTTTAATCATTCCCCAAGCCAGACTCGCACCGTACACAAAGCCGGTGCAGGCCGCGCTAATATCCAGCACGCCTGCGTGGATCGCGCCGAGTTGTTTTTGCAGCAGGCAGGCCACCGAGGGGTAAACGGTGTCCGGTGTGGAGGTGGCGACCAGAATCAAATCGATCTGATCCGCCGAGAGTCCCGACATTTTCAGCGCGTCCG
This sequence comes from uncultured Lentisphaeraceae bacterium, assembly GCA_964643945.1. GTDB lineage: Bacteria > Verrucomicrobiota > Kiritimatiellia > RFP12 > UBA1067 > JAHFSX01. Next base: position 939 of record CAZXVN010000495.1, read on the forward strand.
CAGCGGCTCGAGCCGCCAGATGCGACGTCCACTCGCCCTCGGCGGCAATGCGTCGCTCTTTGATGCCCACGCGTTGGGAGATCCACGCGTCGCTGGTATCCACCATCTTCGCTAAATCCGCGTTGGTCAGACGTTTGTGGGGCAACGCTTTGCCGACACCCGTTATTTTCGCTGTGCTCTTTCGGACATCCATTTGTTTCCCCAAGCTCAGGTTGATGCGCGGCACTTCCGCCCCGCCGTCCCTTCTGCCATGTGAGTTGAATTTTTTAAGTATATAAGATTGTAGGCCTTTCAACAAGGACAACGCTTTCGTGGCCAGCAATTCTAATTCTAATTCTAATAATGGCGGAAAATTTGTTCCGGCCTTTTTTTCAGCCCCCTTTTGTGGTTTAATATAAGCTTACTGTTTGATCGTGGCACGCGCGGCGAAGAGGAGCTTGTCTATGCTGAAATCTGTCGTGTTTCTGTGGGTGGCCACCGTACTGGCGGCTGGATGTCGTTCCACCCCGACGTCCGCTTCCCAGACCGTACGCCGATCCGAGATCAAGCAGGTCATGTGCCGGGTCGGAAAATGGATGCTGGCGCACCGCCAGGAGACGCCCGGCGGCCAGCGACGCGATACCGACTGGACAGTCGGCGCCTGGTATGCCGGCGAGTACGCGCTCTATGACCTCACCCGTGACCCGTTTTTTCTGGCACCGCTGCTGGCGATGGAGAAGACCACCGGCTGGAGGGTCGGCCCCTCGCCGCTCTTTGCCGACGACCAGTGCATCGCCCAGACCTACCTTGACCTCTACCTGAACGTCAGCCCCGATCCGTCATTGATCGCCCATGTGCGGGGCGTCTGCGACGCGATGATCGCTTATCCCAGCGACCAGCCGATGACCAACCACATGAGCGTCTGCTTTAAAGGCGAGTGGTCCTGGTGCGACTCGCTGTTTATGGGTCCGGCTGTCTGGTCCAAGCTCAGCTTGGCCACCGGAGACAATAAGTATCTGGCCTTCATGGACAAGAAATGGCAGAAGACCCGCGACTTCTTGTATGACGCGGACGAGCATCTCTATTTCCGCGATGCCTCGTATTTCACCAAGAAAGAAGCGAACGGCAAGAAGGTCTTCTGGAGCCGGGGCAACGGCTGGGTGCTGGCCGGGCTGGCCCGCGTCCTCGAAACCCTGCCGAGCGATTTTCCGTCGAGACCGCGATACGAGCGGCAGTTCAAGGAGATGGCCGGGAAGATCGTCGCCTGCCAGCAGCCCGACGGCCTCTGGCACGCCAGCCTGCTTGATCCGGCGAGCTTCCCTTTGCCCGAAACCAGCGGCTCCGGGTTTTATTGTTATGCGCTGGCCTGGGGCATCAACAACGGCCTGCTCGACCGCGCCGCCTATGAGCCCGCAGTTTGGAAAGCCTGGTCCGCCCTCGCCGGCTGTGTCACGGAAGACGGCAAGCTCACGCATGTCCAGCCGATCGGTGCCGACCCGAAGGCGTTCAATCCTGACTCCACCGAGGTTTACGGCGTCGGTGCTTTTCTGCTCGCCGGCCGCGAAGTGTACCGGCTAAGAGGTAAACAGCCATGAAAATCAACCTGCACCTGTCCGCTTCGGCGCTTCTGTGTGCCGTCATACTGCTGTCAACGCGCATACCGTGTTTGGCTCAGCCGCTCGCGCTTCACCCGCAGAACCCGCATTACTTTCTTTTTAAAGGAACCCCAACCGTGCTGATCACCTCCGGCGAACATTACGGCGCGGTCCTGAATCTCGATTTCGATTACCTCACCTATCTCGACACGCTCGCGTCGGACCGGCTCAACCTCACGCGCACGTTCAGCGGCGCGTATGTCGAGCAGGACGGCGCGTTCAAGATCACACGGAACACGCTTGCGCCTGGACCGGGACGCTTCATTTGCCCGTGGCCGCGCAGCAGCGAGCCGGGCTACGCGCTGGGCGGAAACAAGTTCGACCTCACAAAGTGGGACGATGCGTACTTCAAGCGTCTGACGGATTTTGTCGCCCAGGCTGATCAGCGCGGGGTGGTCGTGGAGATGAACCTTTTCTGCCCGTTCTACGACGAGGCGCAATGGAAGCTCAGCCCCCAGAACAGCGCGAACAACATCAACAACATAGGCGCCGTGCCGCGCACCGATGTCTACACCCTCGATAAGCACGGCGGCCTGCTGGCCGTCCACGAAGCGCTCACGCGAAAAATCGTCGCCGAGCTGAACCGCTTCGACAATGTCTACTACGAAATCTGCAACGAACCCTACGTCGGCACAGTGACGATGGATTGGCAGCACCGCATCGCCGACGTGATCATCGCCGCCGAGCGCCCGTTGGGGCGCAGGCATCTGATTTCGCAGAACGTGGCCAACGGCTCGAAGAAAATCGACTCCCCCCACCCCGGCGTTTCCATTTTCAATTTTCACTACGCCTCACCGCCTGCGGCGGTCGCTGAGAACTATTCGCTCAACGCCGTGATCGGCGACAACGAGACCGGCTTCAAAGGCAACGGCGACGCGCACTACCGGATGGAGGCGTGGGAGTTCATTCTTGCGGGCGGCGCGCTCTACAACAACCTCGACTACTCGTTCGCGGCCGGCCACGAGCGCGGCGATTTCGCCTATCTCAAGACGCAGCCGGGCGGCGGCAATCCCGCGTTCCGGAAACAGATGAAGATCCTCGGCGACTTCATCCGCGGCTTCGAGTTCGTGAAGATGCGGCCCGCCGCCGCGGCCGTGAAGAGCGGACTGCCGGAAAAGGCCCGCGCCCGCGTGCTCGCCGAGCCGGGCCGGCAATACGCGCTCTATCTGTTCGGCGGCACGCAGGCGACGCTGGTTCTCGACATTCCGCCCGGGAAATACCGCGCGGCGTGGGTGAACGTGCTCACCGGCGCGACCGACCGGAACGAGACCGTCGATCATGCGGGCGGCGATCTGACTCTGGCCTCACCCGCCTACGAGAATGAAATCGCCAGAGATAAGCATTTGTCTTTCTCTCGATTCCGCAATGGTTTCGTAAAAGTTGTGTAGGATATTTTCGTCGATTTCATCCACTCCTTTCATTATTT
>CAZXVN010000496.1:0-2575 GCA_964643945.1 uncultured Lentisphaeraceae bacterium
GGCGGGCCCTTCAGCAGGGCGTTGGCCGCCTTGTCGTTGGTGATCTGCCGCGTCTCGCGGTTGAAAAGCATCTGGGTGTTCAGCCGCTGCGCGATCACGCCCAGCGCCAGCACCTGGCTGAGTGGACCTGCCACCTCGAACGCCGAGCGGCACTTCTCCTGACCCTTGCACGCCAGCAGGAAGTTCTTGAAGTGGTCTGACGAACTTTTCGGGACCGCCGGAAGTTTGGAGGCCATGTCTTTCGCCTTCTCTGTCGGAATGATCTCCAGCGTGCTGCCGTGCGAGCCGCCCTTGAAGGTCAGCCCCTCGCCGTAGATTTCTTTGCCCGGGGCCAGGTTGTTGACGCTCACGGAGCCGCCACCGGGAGGCGGAATGTCGTCGGAGGCCTTAGACTTGCCGAAACCGGCGGGCCGTTCCGGCATATTCTTGACGCCGTCGTACCACAGCACCTCTACCGGCGGCATCGCGCCGCGGGCGGGAAACTTGAAGGACAGCGTCGATGCCATGGGGAAGACGTAGGGGTTGTGCCCCTCCATCTTCACCGCGCCGACTTCAGCCGGCAGCCCTAGCTTGAGAAACTCGTGGGCCGTGTCGAGGATGTGCGCGCCCCAGTCGCCGAGCGCGCCGTTGCCGAAGTCGTACCAGCAGCGCCAGTCGCCGTTGACGTAGTCCGTGTTGTAGTCGTGAAAGGGCACCTGGCCGAGCCAGGTGTCCCAGTCGAGTGAGGCGGGCAAGGGCTGCGCCGCAGGCAGGCCCGGCACCTTGCCGTTCCATTTGTGCCAGCGCCGCCCGCCATTCATGTGGGCGGTGATGCGCGTGACGTTCTTGATGATCCCCGCGTCGACCCACGCCTTGAACTGAAAGTAGTTGGCCTCGGAGTGACCCTGGTTACCCATCTGCGCGGCGACCTTGTTTTTCTTCTCGGCCTGCATCATGAGGTCGATCTCCTGGAAGGTGTGGCCCATGGGCTTCTCGACATAGAGGTGCTTGCCCATACCCATCGCCATCATCGCGATGGGGAAGTGCGTGTGGTCCGGCACACCGGCGGTTACGGCGTCGATCTGGCCGCCCATCTTGTCCAGCATCTTGCGGAAATCCTGGAAACGCGGCACGTTCGGAAACTGCTTGAGGATCCCCTGGGTGTGTGGTGCGCCCATGTCGGTGTCGCACAGGGCGACGACGTTGGCCAGCCCGGTTTTGACCGGCCCGTCAATTACCGCGGCCCCGCGGTTGCCGATGCCGCAACAGGCCACGTTGACCTTTTCGTTCGCAGAGGCCCCGCCCGTTTGAGCCGAGGCCCGGATGAACGGGAAGGCGACGAGTGAAGAGAACGATGCGGTGTGCTTCAGGAAGGTGCGACGCGAAGTTGCGGTCACACGGCTAAGGGTGGCTGAGGGTGTGCGGTTCATGGTCTTCTTTCTCCGGATTTATTCGCTTGGGCTTACGGGCAGGATAAAAAAGTTCAAGCCTGAGGGTGGCTGCGGCGATTTCATGCTCTGTCGCATCCCCGAGGGTCCACCCGTCAAACCAGCGCAATGAGAATACACCCAGTTGCGTCAGATCGTCCAGCGCATTCCTGATGCGCAACTCGGTTAGGGCCGACTGGTCGGCTCGGACAAGCGCGGCAGGACGCAGGTGGCGGCGGCACCGGGCAGCGGAATAACGCTCACCGGGCAAGCGTAGGCGGCCTCGAGAAGCTCGGGACGTAGCACGTCGAAAGGCGTGCCGTCCGCGAGCTTCCGCCCTTCGCTCAGCAGAACGAGGCGCGGAAAGAACTGGCTTGCGAGCGTGAGGTCGTGAACCACCATCAGGATGGTGACCTGCTGCTCGCGGTTGAGGCGCGTCAGCAGCCGCATCATCTCGGCACGGTGGCGCAGATCCAGGTGTGAAGTGGGCTCGTCCAACAGAATAATCTCGGGCTGTCCGGCCAACGCCATGGCGAGCGCGAGCCGCTGTCGCTCGCCTCCGCTCATCTCGGGCAGTGGACGTTGCCGCAAGTTCCACGTTTCAGTCAGGATCATCGCTTCATGCACGGCCGCGAAGTCGTGCAGGGACGGCCCTCCGAAGCGGGGCAGCGAGGCGGTCCGTCCGAGCAACACGAAATCGTGGGCGGTGTAGGGGATGTCACGGGCGATCTCCTGCGGCACAACGGCGAGGAGCCGGGCACGTGCGCGGGGGCAGAGTTTCGCGATGTCGATACCCGCCACCTGTATGGCGCCTTGCGCAGGCAGCAGACCGGTGATCACCCGGAGGAGCGACGACTTGCCCGCGCCGTTCGGACCCACCAGCGCGGTCAGTTCGCCGCGCGCGATATGCAGCGAGAGATCGTGCAGAACCGTCTCGGTGTGGTAAGCGGCGGTGACATGCGTGAGCGTGATCATGCGAGCGGAAGCCTCCCTTTGCGCGTGAGCAGATACAGGAAGAAGGGGCCGCCCGACAACGACGTGATCACACCTACCGGGATCTCGTGCGGCGCGGCGAGCGTGCGCGCGAGGGTGTCGCACAGCACGAGGAAGGTGCCGCCGAAAAGGGCGGCGCAGGGCAGCAACGTGCGGTGGTTCGCGCCGGTCAGGCG
>CAZXVN010000497.1:0-12313 GCA_964643945.1 uncultured Lentisphaeraceae bacterium
TTAGCCAACTGGACAAACATGGGGAAATTCCTCGGCAAGCAAGGTTTCATCGTTCGCCCATGCCCTATCTCGGACAAAGACTCTACCCCCGTCAATTTCGTTACTACGGATTCGGTTTGGGCATATTCCTGTGCCTGTCGACACCTTCGGAATAACCAGTTGGAGAAAGCAATCCAGGTGTTGGAAGGGGCACAGGGGACAGACAGATCAGATTTCAGTGAGCATTTTCGGGCCTTGCGCGGAATTTTGTCCGCTCTGGCGGCAAGGCAGGCGGACATGAAAAGGCTCGCGCAGAAAGTCCGACTATCGCTTCAGGATAGCGAGTCTAGTTACAAGGCTGCACAGATGTTCTATCGGGGCGCCACGGCTAGTGCCTCGGCACCTATCGGCGTTCGTGGCCGGCAAATCGGCGACAGCACAAGGGAGCAACAGATGTCGGTCGCAAAGAGCGCTTACGACAAGGCATTGAAAGATTTGCGGTTCGTCTGCATTGATTTTGAGACGTTCACTCAAAAGGTGGCCGCGAGCAACAAGGAACTGTGTGCACGCTTCCCGAACGCCTACGCCGCCCGATTGTTCACTGAGTCTGGCTTTCTTATAAACACGTATATCAGCACTTTTGAGGCACTCCAGAAGCTCTGCGCGGAAATCGAAAAATCAGGGCTTCTGAACGACCTCGCTGTATCCGAGTATTACAAGGCTAAGGATGCTGTCGACAAATGCACACAAGAAGTTCGGACGTTCAAGAAAACCCTTGGTGAAACCCCTGAAGCTCTGCATACCACTCAGCAGACTTTGTGTGAGAACGTGCGCCTTTCGGCAGATCTGGTGAGTGCCCTCCGTGTCGACGACCAATCGCGCGAGAATGTTCTTCTGGGTTTACGTAAAGCGGGAGTGGCTTTTTACGGGGACAAGGGGAACATTATGGCCCGTGCGGCAGCGGGTTATTTTCGTATACATCTGCATGCGCAAACTTTTCGTAATACTCTTGAAGGGGACGTGGCTGAGACTGGTCACCACCTTGAAGCTTTGTCTAGGGAATTCGATGATGTTCGGAAACCGGGGCTGTTTCAAGCGGTCATGAAAGTCGCAGGCAAAGGAGATTTTTCAGTTCGGCAAGGCGAAGGCAGTAACAAGACCGGATCAGTTATGGGTCTCTGTGTTTCCGAGACCGAGGCTGAGGGTTTACCGTTCCCTCTGTCGGTCTGGATTAGTCCGCGGAAACACGACAAGGTCATCCAAGATACAACGGTCAGCGCCGACTCAACTTTAATCACGCCCTATTTCGGTTACTGGAAAACGTGGTCAGTTGCCGAGAGATACATTTTCGAAGTCGTCTCAAAACCTATCGAATTCGAGGATTACGGCGCTAAAGACATTGATATGTGCATCGCCGCTTTGGAGGCCTACAAATGGCTCTGTAATTCCCAGCCAACATACATGGACGACCAAGCACTTCACATTGCGTTCCAAAGTCTCTTAGCGGGCAAGGGGGGCGACTCGGCGGGTGTCACTATGGCAACAGCAGCTTACTCGCACATCAAGCGTCTTCCTGTTTCCCGGAATGTGGCAATGACCGGATCATTGCGCAGCGATGGTTCTGTACATGGCGTAGGCGGCGTCTTCGAGAAAATTCGCGGTGCCGCGACTGCCCCAGAGATAGAGATTGTCGTCCTCCCCAAGGAGAATGAGGCGGATTCCATGCTACTGCCTTTGGAAACGTTGTGCCGCGTTACAATTGTTGCAGCGAGTGACATCTCAATATATTTGAACTATGCCACAGACGCCTCGTGCCGCCAACAGGACCTGGTGAAATTGCGGAAGGCGCAAGTCCTTATTTTGACCGGGAACCGCGAGCAGGCTGTTCCGCTGTTGCTGGATGTGGCGTATCGCTGTCCGGAAATCTATACGGCTAGGCGGTTGTTGGAGTTGATAGCATTCTGCAAGAAGGCGGAAAGCCTGAAAGTAAAGTAATTTTTTCAGGTGGCGCGAATCGCGGAAGCCTTACGTTGGAAGATCTCGGAATTCATGCCAGGCGCTCCGCACAGACTGAACCAGATTGCGTGAACGATTGAATCCTCTTTCTTCGATGATACGTGCGGCGACGCACGCGGCAGTCAGATCGGTTTCGTTCGCAACCGCAATCAATTGGCGAAGATCGGCTGCGTCTTGCGGGCGGGTCCGGTCGTCTCGGGCCAGCGCTTTGAGCGCAATGAGATGGTGCAGTCGGGCAACCGGTATGAAGACCTGGTCAAACACCTGGAGCATCTCGGCTTCCGCGCAGATTTCCGCCTCGATCCCGGATGAGGCGAATAGAAGATCCAGCATCAGGGCATGCGTCCTGTTTCCAACCTGAGACAGCCGTGCAGTGGCTAGACGCTGCGTGGCCTCCTGTTCAACGGTTGCCAAGGTACGGAATCCTGCGGCTTGCAAACTATGCACCAAGGCTTCCGCGGAGGGGTCGTCGGCCACGGCCACGGCAATATCCAAATCGCGAGTAAAGCGCGGTTCCGTTCGCACCGAGACTGCCAATCCGCCAACCAGTGCCCAGGCCTGATGTCGGGTATCGAGCAGCGCAGAAATCTGACGCAGCAAAACCTCAAGTTGGTTCATTGAGCCCTCTCCCGGACACGGACAAGGCCAGCGGTATCACCCGGAACAGGATCGTCCGCGCGGCAAAGCCATGATGAGAGGCGTGCGTCGACCTGCTCCGTGATCATCGCCGGATGGTTTCGCCGGATGTTCTGCCGCATCAACTCGATGCCGATATCCATCAGAACGGCCGCAGTTGCCGCTTTTTCCCGATATTTATCACTCGCCTTCATGGTTAAAGTATGCCCGTATTGGCCTGTATATTCAAGCCGAAAGGCCAATCGGGCGCTATTGCAGAACCTTGCGGAGGCGCTTCATGGCTTCCTCCACATTCTCGCGGCTGTTGAAGGCGCTGATGCGGATGAAGCCCTGGCCGCAACGCCCGAAGCCCGCGCCGGGCGTGGTGACCACCTGCGCGCGTTTAAGAAGCTTGTCGAAAAACTTCCAGGAGTCTTTGCCGACCTTGACCCAGATGTAAGGGCTGTTCTCGCCGCCGGTCATGCCATAACCGAGGTCGGCGAGCGTGGCGCGGATGATTTTCGCGTTGCCGAGGTAGAAGTCGGCCAGGGCCCGGGTCTGCGCCCGGCCCGCCTCTGAATAGACCGCTTCAGCCGCGCGCTGCACCGGATAGGAGACGCCGTTGAACTTGGTGGTGTGGCGCCGGTTCCAGAGCGGATGGAGGGGTACGGCCTCGCCCTTCTTGGTGTAGGCGGCCACCGACTTGGGCACGACCGTGAAGGCGCAGCGTGTGCCGGTGAAGCCGGCGGTTTTCGAGAAGCTGCGGAACTCGATGGCCACCTCGCGCGCGCCCTCGATCTCGTAGATGCTGCGCGGCAGAGACGAGTCGCGGATGAAGGCCTCATAAGCGGCGTCGAAGAGGATCAGCGCCTTGTTTTCCCTGGCGTAGCGCACCCAGGCGGCGAGCTGTTCGCGGGTGGCGGTCGCGCCGGTCGGGTTGTTCGGGAAGCAGAGGTAGATGAGGTCGACCGGCTGTTCGGGTAAAGCCGGAACGAAACCGTTCGCCTCGTTGCTGTCGAGGTAGACAAGGCCTTTGTAACGGCCTTTGCTGTTCTTGCCTGTGCGGCCCGCCATCACATGGGTGTCCACATAGACCGGATAGACCGGATCGGGAATGGCGATGGTCAGCTTGTCAGCAAACAGCTCCTGAATATTGGCGGTGTCGCACTTTGAACCATCACTCACAAACACCTCGTCGGCATCGATCCTGGCGCCGCGCGACTGGTAGTCGTTTTGGGCGATGGCCTCGCGCAGGAAATCATAGCCCTGCTCGGGCCCATAACCGCGGAAGGTGGCGCGTGCGGCCATCTCATCGACCGCTTTGTGCAGCGCTTCGATGCAGGCGGGCGGCAGAGGCTCCGTGACATCGCCGATGCCTAGGCGGATCACTTGCTTGCCGGGATGCTCGGCCTGATAGGTTTTCACGCGCTTGGCGATGTCTGAGAAAAGGTAGGAAGACTGGAGTTTGGCGTAGTTTTCGTTGACTCGGATCATAGGTCATTTTCCTTTTAAATCAGGGAACGGGTGGGGGTAGATAGGAGCCGCGCTGGAGTCTGGTGATCCCGCTGTGGGCGTATCCTCACGGATCGGGGTGAGCACCCAGCGCTTGTTGTACCAGAACCACTGTTCAGGGGCTTGGCGGATGGCGGCGTCGACCTGTGTGATCACCTCTTCGGTGAGGCGCCGCGCAGCCTGGTCCTTGTCCAGCGAGGGGTCGGGCAGAATCGCGGGCAGGCGGTCAAAACAATGGCGCGTCCATCCGTCGCGTCGTAAGATGGCGAGGATGATCGGCACTTGGGCGGTGATGGCGAACATGGCCATGCCGCGTCCGAAGTTGGCGGTTCCGCCAAGAAAGGGGATCTTGAGATCGGGCGTGGGCATTCGCACATCGGGCAGAATCGCGAGCACGGAGCCGCTGCGCAGCAGCTTGATGATCTGCCTCAGGGTGCCTCCGCCGCGTTCAAGGATGGTCATGCCTGACTCCCGCTGACGGTTGATCCAGCCGTTGACGAGCGGATTCTTCTGCTTGCCTGCGATGCTGAACATCTTAATGCCGTAACGGTGACAGGCCCAGCCCGCGAGGTCCCAGTTGCCCATGTGGGGAACGGTGATGACGGCTCCGCCGTATTGCGCAATCAGTGCCTGCACGACGGGGATGTGGGCTTTGAAACCCGGGATGTGACGATCAACCCAGGCCGTGTCGATCATAGGCGCGCGCATCATTTCGACTCCGTTGAAGGCCATGTTGCGCAGGGAAAGCCACGCGATGCGCTTTGCCTGACGTGCCGGCAGATCCGCGCCGAACACCTGGCGGATGCGGCGCAGCGTTTCGCGGCGGCGGAAACGGAAAACGTGAAAAACAAGCCGGGCCGCACACCAAGCCGCCGTCAGCGCCACCCGGTAAGGCAGCATGTTCAGACATGCGGCAAATCCGCGCAAGGCGGCATATTCAAGGATGTGCTGAAAACGGTGGCGCATAAGGCGACAGCAACCATAGCAAAGAAGCCACCCTGATTCGAGCATGGATTTTAGGTGGTCCGACCTTAAAAAAGTTCGCGGATGACGGAATCGCAGATTTCGCGGCCGCGTGCGGTGAGCCGCCAGCGGCGCCCTCCGCGCTCGGCGATGCCGAGCCGGGCGAGATTCTCCAACCGCTCTTCCCAAACATCTGCGCGATTCTGCAGGATGGGAAAACGTTGCACGTCGGCAAAGGGGTCAAAGCCTTCGGCCAGCCGCAGCGCGAAGACGACTCGCTCCATCGCGTCGTCGGTCGCGTCCAGCGTCTCTTTTTCGCTGGGCGGGCGCTTTCCGTGTGTGAGCGCCTCGATGTATTCCTCCACATCCTCGCTGTTCGTCCAGCGCGCGTACCCGACACGCGAGGCGGCGGCAGGGCCGAGGCCCAGAAAATCATTGCCGCGCCAGATGCCCAGGTTGTGCTGACATTCGAAGCCGTGCAAGGCGTAATTCGATATTTCATAACGGGTATGCCCCGCTTGAGTCAGAACCGCTTCCGCCTGCGCCAGCGCGGCGAGCTGCGCATCATCATTCGGCAGCGAGAGTCCCTGGGCAACCTGCGCCGCCAACAAGGTGCCGGGCATCAGGCTCAGCGCATAGACCGACAGATGGGTCAGCCCTAACGTGACTGCCTGATCGAGCGTCTGCTGCCACAGCTCCGTGGTGACGCCCGGCAGTCCGGCAATGAGGTCGATGCCGACGTTCCCGAACCCCGCGTCTTGCGCCAGCCGTATGGCGCTGAGCGCGGCCTGAGCGCTGTGGCGACGGCCCATGCGCTCGAGCGTGGCGTCGTCGAAACTCTGCACGCCGATGCTGAGGCGGTTGACGCCCATCGCCGCCAGTGTTTTCAGAATGACGGGGGTGACCGACGCGGGGTTGAGTTCCACGGTCCACTCTTCGACCGCATCGAATGACAAACGGGCGGTGAGGGTGTCGGCCAACCGTTTCAAGCCGTCGGAGCCCAGCATCGCGGGTGTGCCGCCGCCCATATAGACGGTCCGGACGGCTTCCTTCTGGGGTTTGGGTTGCGCGGCCAGAACATGCCCCAACTCGCACGCAGGCAGATCCTGATAGAGTGCGGTCAAGCTCGGGGCAGCCAGTACCGAGTAAAAGCCGCAGTAGTGGCATTTGCCATCGCAGAACGGAATATGGATGTAGAGGTGGGGTGTCATGACGGGGCGGTGTCAAACCCGAGGGCGGCCCGCATTTTTTGTGCAGGGCGGGCCGGGCGCAGGGTCTGGATGTTGACATGGGCGTGTACGGTGTAGCCTTCCGCGAGCAGCGTGCCGTCGCGCCGGACCTCGCAGCAGATCGTTAAGCGCACGCCTTTGAAATCGCTGCACCAGGCCGTGATGTCGAGAAGATCGTCATAGGTGGCAGACACATGATAGTTGACATGCGCTTCCAAAACCGGCAGGGCGAAACCACCCGCCTCCAACTCGCGGTAGGTGTAGCCGCAGGCCCGCATGAGTTCATTGCGCGCGCGCTCGAAAAGGGTGAGGTAATGGGCGTAGTAGACGACATGCATCTGATCGGTGTCGGCATAGGGCACGCGGTAGGAGATCGTGATGCGTTTCGGTGTGGTCATATCGGCTCCTTCGCTCAACAATTGCAAGGCCAGTGTAGTGTCGGCGGGTGATGATGGCAAGCGGTTCTTTTCTTGCAACATGGGGTTGACATCCGAGCAGGGGTGGCGCATCCTTAATTGCGGGTCATACTCAGCTATTTTGGAGAGGGAACGTATGTTTGGAATTGATTTTCTGCCGGCGTCACTGCCGCTGGCGTCGTTGTTCAGCGGATTCATGGCTTCGAATCTCATGGGCAAGGGGATTGTCTTGGTGCAGGTGGCCTGTTCGATCGTGGCGGCGGCCATCATTATCGGGAAGAACAAAGAGCTGAACAGCGTCATGCGCAACAGCAAGCGTTTTTTGCGCGAGTTCCTGGCGGGGCGGGACGTGCTGGACTATTATCTCTTGCGCAAGAAAGGGGCGCTCACGGCGCTGGAACTGATTTATGAACGTACGTGCGAGCGCATGGTGAAACTGCTGGATCCCGACGTGAGGCGCTCAGTGATCGGGCGGCAGGCCGGGGCCGTGAATGCGGCCTTGTCGGTGCGGGAGATCGAACTGGTGCGCAGCACCTGCGAGCATACGGTGCAGGAAGAGGAAATCCGTGTGGAGAGCGGCATGGGGTTGCTGGCGACCATCGTGACCGCCTCGCCGATGCTGGGGCTGCTCGGGACCGTATGGGGCGTGCTGGATGCGTTCGCGGACATGGGGACCAAAGGAACGGTCCTGCTTTCAGTGATCGCACCGGCGATTTCGTCGGCTCTGGTCACGACGGTGGTGGGGTTGCTGGTGGCCATTCCGAGCGCGATCTTCTACAACAATCTGGCGATCAAAGTCCGGCAGCTCGCGAGCGACATGGACGGGTTTGCCGATGAGCTGATGGGGCGCATCGCGTGCGAGTTTCAGGGGAGGAACGATTAATGGCCCTGCGACGTCTCGGACGCAAGAAACCGTCCAAGGTGATCAACAACATCGACATGACGTCGCTGATCGACCTTACGTTCCTGCTTCTGATCACTTTCATCATCACCATGCCCGCGCTCGAACAAGGGATTTCGGTCCGTCTGCCGCAAGGGAACGCCGATGTGCTTCCGAACAAAAAGTCCAATGTGGTGACCTTGGATGCGGAGGGAAAGGCGTATCTGAACAATCGCGTGATTACGCTGGAGGATTTGGATCATACGTTGGGCAACATGGCGGCGGATGATCCCGAAGTAGCGATTCTGGTGCGGGCGGACGAGCGGCTCGAATATGGCAAGGTCATTCAGGTGATGAAGATCCTGTACAAGGTCAAGATCACGCGTATGGCGTTGGTGACGCTGGCGGATTAGGACGGTAGAGACGGACCCCCGAACCGTCTGCGGACGCCTCGGGGAGGCCTGCCTGCCTGCACAGGGTTCGGAATTCAGGGGGTCAAGGAGAGACGTGAAGGGGCCGGTCAATTCCTATTCAATGAAGTGGTCGTTGGCGCTGCACGGCGTGCTGCTGTCCGTGGCGGTCGTGCTGCCGCTGTTTCCCTGTTTCCAGCCTAAAGAGGTGTTGATCCCTCTTGACTTCACCGTGGTGCTCGAAGAAAACCTGGTCGCACCGAATGTTCCGCCGCAGGCCGAACCCGCCCCGAAGAAAGTGCCCGCGCCTGAGCCGGAGCCCAACCCTGACGCACCCCCGCCTGTACCTCTGCCTGACCTGAAAGACACGGTGGTGATCGCGAAGAAAGAGCCCGAGAAGAAGAAAGAGCCCGAAAAGAAACCTCCGGAAAAGAAGCCGGACAAGCCACCGGAAAAGGCGCCGGAAAACAAACCGTTTGTCAAGGGCAAGCGCATTGAAACGCCAGTGAAACTGCAGCCGCCCAAATTCAAGGATCTCTATAAGCCGTACGATCCGAGTAAGCCGACAAGCACTAAGCCGCTGACGGACAAGGCGCTGTCACGTGCGGAGATCGACAAGGCGCTGCGTGAAGGGGCACGGCCAGGGACGCGCAACAGCATTCCCGAGGACGAGCTCTCGCGGTGTGTGTTGTTGGTCAAACGTGCGATGTACGAAGCGTGGGAGCAGCCTGGAAACGGCGATGCGGGACCGCGTCCGGCGTTGATGGATATCCGTTTGGACAGTGCGGGTCAGGTCGTCAGTTACCGCATCCGGCAATCGTCTGGAAGCGCGTATTTCGATCAGACCGTGTTGAAGGCGGCGGCAAACGCGTCGCCGATCCGCGGGCTCACCTTAGCGTTTCTTAAGCAATACGAGACACTGACCGTCGAGTTCAAACTGGAGTAGCTCAAGAAGCCGCGCCCCCGTCTGTCACCTCGTGTATGCCCGCACAGGATAACAGGCGAGACACACGCCTGTCATCCGCACACGGCTCAGCCGAGCGGCACGCGGAAGGTGACGCAGACGCCGTGGCCGGGCGCGCTGACGACGGCAACGCTGCCGCCCGCCTCTTTCATGCGGCGGGTCATGTTGCCGAGACCGTCGTGCCCGACCTCCGTGCGTTTGGAGGTGTCGAAGCCGACCCCGTCATCCTCAACACGCACTTCAAGCGCGCGGCCGTCCACACGCATGCCGATCTTCACCTGCTTGGCAGATGCGTGCTTCAATACGTTTCCAACCGCTTCGCGCACCGCCAGCAAAAGATGGTGGCGTGTCTTGGAGGCGATCCGCTGCTCCACCAGATTCTCCGGCCGCGAAAAGTGGAACCGAAGCCCCGAGCTGCCGAGAAAGTACTCGGTATACTGCTCGAAATAGCTGAGGAACGGCTCCCACCCGTCGTTAGCGGGGTTCACCGCCCACACAATCTCGTCCACGTTGCGCGCCAGCTCATTGGCCACCTCGTAAATCTGATCCAGCCGCTTGTGGACCGCGCCTTTCTCCACGTCGTTGTGCGCCAATTCGCTCAGTGTCGCCACGACCGAAAGCCCGTTGCCTAAATCGTCGTGGATGTCGCGCGAAATGCGATCCCGCTCAACGTGTAAGGCCTCCTCGCGCTTGAGCATCGCCATCTGCAACTGATAGCGGTGCCACAACATCCAGCGGGCAATGAGAAACACCGCCGAAGCCAGCAAGGTGGCCAGCAACAGATAGAACCACGCCGTCTGCCAGAAATGCGCCTTCACCTCAAATCCGAACGTCGTCTCCGACAGATTCCAAATGCCGCCCGCCTCAGCGATAACCTTGAGCAGGTATCGTCCCGGCGGAAGCCACTCGAAAACCGCCACACGCTCCGCCTGTACCGGAGACCATCCCTTGCGCAGCCCGTCGACGCGGTAGCGGAACCTGACTGAGTCAGGCGTGCCGGGCGCCAAGGCCGCAAAGTGGAACGCGATGTTGCGCGCCCCCGGTTCGAAGGCCGTGCTGGTGCGCAGCGTTTCCGCATTGTCCAACACCTTCTTTCCGTTCACCAGAATTTTCTCAATCACGACCGGGCAAGGCCGGCTCGAGAACTCCGCCCGGTGTGGGTCCACCACCGCCACGCCATTCTCGAATGGAAACCAGAGCCGTCTCTTCTCAGGGCCAGCCGCCGAGGCCGAGCCCCCCATGCAGCGTTCGCCAGGCAGACCGTCCGACATGCCAAGATGCAGCATCCGGATGGCGACAGCCGCATCCGCCTGCTCCGCGTGAGCCACCCCTTCCAAATCCTCGATCATCACGCACTGTAATCCGTGCGTCGTGCCCAACCAGAGCCGCTTGTACCCGTCCTCGGAAATCTGCAGCACCGCATCGTCGAAAACACCCGCCTGACGCCCCATCGAAACCACCGTGTCAGGCGTCACGCCGAAAAGGCCTGCCGTCGTGCCGACCCAGAGGTTGCCTTGGGAGTCGCGGCACATCACGCGCGGATACCCTTCGAGTCCGGCAGCACGGTTAATCACCCGCGTCTGGCCATCCGGAAGCACGCGCAAAATGCCATGCCGCTCACTGCACACCCAGAGTGCCCCGTCCGTGTCGCGATGCAACGCATGAACAGGCTCCGTCACGCGGGTGCCGTAAACGTCGGCCGGTTCGAGGTCGCCCGTTGCCGCGATCCGCATCAGCCCCTGTGGGGTCCCGACTAAGATGCCCAGCACGGGATCTTCAAGCAACGTGTAGACCGTATGCACCACCGGCATGCTGTAGTCGCTCTGCGTGACCAGCGCCAGGCTGCCCTCGTGATACTTGAAAAGCCCGCCGCCCAGCGTGCCCAGCCACACGCGTCCTGTGAGGTCTTGCAGCAACGCGCTCACCGGCACATCGGTATCGAGATACACCGTCTGTAACAAGCGCCCCTCGTCCGCTGTCAGTCTTACGGCGCGCCCATTGTAGCCCACCCACGCGCCGCCCTCCGGCGTGCGCCACAGTGCGTAGGCTGTGCCCGAGGTCGCCGTGCCTTCCGCCCGCAAAGTCCCCACGGTCTTTTTGCGGATGCGCAACAGACCGCCGTCGCATGCGGCCCAGAGCGTCCCGTCGCGATCTTCGATCAGCGTGTTAACGGAGAGGCTTCCCGGCGTGTCCTGTTCCGAAATCCGCTGCCACACGCCCGCTTGCCAGCGGAACATGCCCGTCGGGTTTCCGATCCAGAGCGAACCGTCCGAGACCTCCAACATCACGGTGGCCATGCCCGCGTTCTCTGGAAAACCCACCGGCGTCCAGATGTTGTTCTCACGGTAGGCGACTCCGTTGGAACCGTAGACCCAGAGCCGGCCCGAACGCCCTGCGTGTACGCCGTCCGCCGCCTCCACCAGAAAGTCGGGGAGCCGCATGCTCTGATCGTCGAAACGTCCGCCGACATACTCAACCAGGCCGTTCCACGCCGTCATCCAGATGCTCCCTGCCGCATCCGCCGCCGCGTCGGTCACCGCGCCCAGCGTCGCCCGGTCATCCGAAGGCACGGGGCAGGACTTCACACGGAACGGCGTCGTGAAATCATCACCTGCGGTCACGGCCTCCAGCAGACCGCGTTCAGCGTAAGCGCGGATCACGCCGTCCGCCGTCTCCACCATGCCGCGAATACGCCCCGCCGTACCCGACGGCGTGGCCGCAGGCCAGACCTGCCATGCGCCTGCGAGAACCCGCGCCACGCCCGCAGGGCCGTAGACCCAGACGCCCTTGGCCCGGCTGCAGAAAACGCCGTCAAACTCGCCGGTCTGTTGCCGCACGGCCTCTGGCACAGCGATCTCAACAAACTCCACGCCGTTGAAGCGGATGAGCTGCGAGCGCGTCACCAGCCACAGGTATCCGTCAGTCGCTTGCGCCACCCCCGCTACCGGACTGCCCGGCAACCGGTCCTCCACCGTCCACAGCTTCAGGGCGTAGGCATCCGTCGCGGCGTTGTCGGCCCAGAGGCCTGTGCCGCCCAGCAGCACCCACGCCGCAACCCCGCCTCGCAAAAAAACGTTCAACACCCAGGTTAAAACCTTGAGCGTTGAGCGTTGAGCGTTGAGCGTTGAGCGTTCATTGTTCATGCTTGGACTTCCACAATCCCGCCAAGCGCCTCGTCCTCAACAAACCCGGGAAACGCGTCGAACACATCCTCGATCACGCGGTGATACTCGTCTGCCGTGCGGCAGATTTTTACGCTGGCCCACACGCGGTCGCCCTGCCACAGCGAGAGATGCAGATACCCCCACAGCTCTTTCATCCGGCCCAGC
>CAZXVN010000498.1:0-13793 GCA_964643945.1 uncultured Lentisphaeraceae bacterium
TGCGCGCCGCCGCGTGCTTCACCGACTGGAACCCCTCGCACTTCCTCGACGTGGCCGAGATGACCCTTGCCATGGCCGTCGGCTACGACTGGCTTTACAACGATCTCGATGTGGCCACCCGTAAAACCGTTGCAGAGGCCATCCTCGAAAAAGGCCTTCGCACCTCGCTCAAACACGCCGGCTGGTGGGTCACGGCCAGCAACAACTGGGGTCAGGTCTGCCACGCGGGCCTGCTGGCCGGTGCCTTCGCCCTGATGGATCAGCAGGAGCCTCTGGCCGTTGAGATCGTTCATCGCGCCATCACCCGCCTGCCGATTTCCATGCACGCCTTCGACCCCAAGGGCTGTTACCCCGAAGGCCCCGGCTACTGGTCCTACGGCACCGATTTTAATGTGCTGGCCATCGCCCTGCTCGAAGGCCTCCTGAAATCAGACTACGGTTTGACCAGCCTCCCCGGCTTTGCCGCCACCGCCGACTATCTGGACCTCGTCACCGGCCCCTCCGGCCTGACCTTCAACTACGCCGACGGCGGCATGGGCCGTGACACCGACTGCGCCCTGTGGTGGTTTGCCAAACGTTTCAACCGCCCCGACCTTCTCGCCTATTTTGAAAAAGCAGCGTTCGTCAAGTACTGCTCGGACCGCACCCGCAAAAACGGCGAGCGCCTCTTTGTCTTTTCCCTTTTCTGGCTCCAACCCGTTCCCGCAGGAGTGGCGCCGAAAGCGCCGCTCAACTGGTCTTCTGACGGCGCGGTTCCCATCACCATCCAGCGCAGCTCGTGGGACAACGCCCAGGCGCTTTTCGTCGGCCTCAAGGCCGGCTCGCCATCGGCCAATCACGGTCACATGGACGCCGGCTCTTTTGTGCTGGACGCCGACGGCGTGCGCTGGGCCTACGACCTCGGCGCGGAAAATTACAACCGCATCGAATCCCGCAACATGGACCTCTGGAGCGCGAAACAGGACTCGGACCGCTGGCGCATTTTCCGCCTGAGCAGCCTCAGCCACAACACGCTTGTGATCGACGGTCAGCTCCAATTTGCCAAAGGCAAGGCCAAGGTCGTCTCCTTCCGCAACGGCCCCGAATCCGAAGCCGTGCTCGACCTCTCGCCGGTCTACCCCGGCGCCTCGCAGGTGACCCGCACCGGCACGCTGCTGCCCGCCGGCGGCTACCGGCTGACCGACACGCTCAAAGGTCTCAAGCCCGGCGTGCGGGTGCGCTGGGCCATGGTGACGAAAGCCACGCCTGACGTCCAACGCACCGGCAGCCTTGTCCTGCGCGAAGCGGGCAAGCAGCTCCGCCTCACGCCGCTCCACGACCCCGCCACCGCATGGCAGACCTACGAAGCCGCCAAGCCGCAGAACGAGTGGGACTCCTCAAACAAAGACATGTTGATGGTCGGCTTCGAAACCGCCGCCCCCGCCTCGGGCGAACTCACCCTTTCGGTCCTCTTCACCCCCGGCAGCTGACTGCGCCAGGCGATCGGGAAGGAACTCGGCCAGAATCGAGCGAATCGATTGAGTCGATTAAATCCAATCCGTCGATTCACTCGACGCTTCTGATGCCCTTACACGCCGGGTAACCCGTGCATCCCCAGAACGCCTGCCCGGCGTTGGCTCCCGTCTTCGCCTTCCGTTTCGCCATCGGCTTGCCGCAATCCGGACACGTCGGGGCATTCTCCTTTTGCGCACGCTGCTCGACCCGCAGGGTTGTGAGCTTCTCCCGGAAACCACCCTCTTCCTGAAACTTCTCGCCCTGCGCCTCCATCTGGTGGTTCAGCATGTTGATCACCCGGGCGATGAGGATGAGCAGGCCGTTGGTCATCACCACGTCGTCGTCGGACTCCAGCCAGCTGCGGAACTTACTCTTTTGCGCCAGAATATGCGTGCAGGCGTCATGAACGACATCCTCGCCGTAGCCTGGCTGGTCCAGACGCACCTCATAAACTTCCCGCGCCTCGGGCGCACTCTTCCGCCACGGGGCCAAACCTTGTCTCAGGAGCCAGTTCAGATAATCGCCCGCCAGTTCCGCCAGACTCGCCCGCGCCACATCCGTGAGCCTCATCTCGGTCTCTTTGGAGGTGGCGTGCCGGGCGGAACCCTCTGCCACGTTGGCGCAACCCGAGCGGGCGGCCTGGGTCATCCGGTCATACTGTCTGCCGGCAGGATCGTTCGTGCGATTCAGAAATCGCCCGCAGAAGTGCTGGGTTCCGAGCTGCACGATATTTGCCAGCACCCACGAATCCAGCCGGAAATAGCCGCCGGTTCCTCCGAACATGACGACCTCCCTCTCGAGTGAATCGATTCAGTCGACTCAGTCGATTCAATCGATTGAACCGATTCCAGCGCTTCCCCCTCATTTCACGAGCGCGCGCAGGGCCGCCTCGTAGTCCGGCTCTTTCGAGATCTCGGCAACGTGCTCGGTATAGAGAACCTTTCCGTCGCCATCGATGATCACAATGGCCCGCGAGAGCAGGCCGCGCAGAGGGCCCTCGGTGATCACCGCGCCGTAGTCTGTGCCGAACGCCGGCGAGCGGAACACGGAAAGCGGAACCACCTGCTCCAGGCCTTCGACCGTGCAGAAGCGCCCGTGCGCGAACGGCAGGTCCGCTGAGACGCACAAGACCACTGTGCCGCCCAGCGCGCTCGCCTCGGCGTTGAAGCGCCTGACCGAGGCCGCGCAGACCGGCGTGTCGATGCTCGGAAAGATGTTCAGCACAAGGGTCTTGCCCGCGTAAGCCGCGAGCCCCACATCCGACAGATCCTTGCCCGTGAGCGTAAACGCCGGCGCCTTTGAGCCGACAGCCGGCAGATCTCCCGCCGTTTTTACCGGATTGCCTTTAAACGTGACTTGAGCCATATTCGCCTCCTGTTGTTTATTCACATGAACTTTACGTATCATGTTGACAACACATTAGCAGAAAAACGACACGCCGGTCAATCCGCCGGACGATTCACGGCGGTTCCAACTCAAGGGGGTGGATGCAGGAGTGAGCGAGTGGAGACGGGATGAGCGGCAAAAAGGGTCAATCGACCGTAGAAGGAAGGGCAAAAATTCTACAGGCGCTTTCTTGACGGGAGACGGTGTGCGCCGTATACTGCATGGTCGGTTTGAAAGTGTGTTTCGGTGAAATACTACACTAGGATCACAGATATGGCAGGTGAGAAAAAAGATCAGTCAGCCCAGCAGGCTCAGAATTACTACAATAAGGGTGTTGCGGCCTTTGAGCGCGGTAATCTGGACATTGCGATTGACCTTCTGATGCAATGTGTGACGCTGGCACCGGGGTTTTCGCGGGCGCGCAAGTTTTTGCGCGCGGCGCAGATCGCGAAGTTTCGCAAAGAAAAGAAAAGCAAGATGGCCACGCAGTTTCAGGCGTTTAGCGCGATGCTGATGCGTATGAAAATCGCCGGGCTGCTGAAAGCCGGCAAGAATGAGACGGCGCTGCTCGAGTGCGAAAAACTGCTGACCCTCAATCCGCTCCAGTCGCAGAATGTCGAACTCGCGGTGGAGGTGGCGGACGCATCGGGGCATCCGGACGCGGCGCTGTTTACGGTTGAGGCTGCCTACGAGAACAATCCTGACGACATGTTGCTGTTGCGGCGCGTGGCGAGCTATTACATGGCGGTGGGAGACTATGCCAAGGCCCGCGATGCGTACATCAAGCTCAACGCCTTTCTGCCGAACGATCAGGCCATCTTTAAGCAGTTGAAGGATGCCGAGGCGCGTCTTACGATGGCCAGCGGATGGGAAGAAGCGGCTGGGCAGAAGGACGGTTTCCGCAAGCTCATAGCGGACAAGGATCAGGCCAAGAAACTGGACATGCAGGCCAAGGCCGTTGTGGCGGGTTCTGATGCGGAAGCGTTGATCGCCGAGGCGCGTGGGCGCATCGAAAAAGAGCCCAGCAATTTTAACGCCTACCGGGCTCTGGCCCGTTTGTACACCAGCAACAAGCGCTTTGACGAGGCGGTGGCAACGCTGGAATCGGCCCGTGCGATGAACGCTTCAGACCCCGAGCTCGACCGCGCGATTACGATGACCAAGATTGCGGCTTACGAGTCGCGGATTGAGGCGCTCAGGATTGCTGGCGAGGCAGCGGGGGCGGCGACGCTGGAGACGGAGATGAATCAGTTCTTGTTCGACGATCTGGTGTCGCGTGTGCAGCGCTATCCGAACGATCTGAAGTTGCGTTTCGAGTTGGGCATGCAGTACTACAAATACGAGTATTATGACGATGCGATCGGCCAGTTGCAGCTTGCGCAGCGTAGTCCGAAGGAGCGGGTTGAGGCGCTTTATTATCTGGCCCTGTGTTTCGCGAAGAAAGGGCAGCGAGATATGGCCGTGATGCAACTCGAGACCGCGAATGAGCAATTGCCGAGCATGGACGAACTAAAGAAGAAGGTCGTTTTCGAACTAGGCAACATGGCCGAGCAGACGGGGGACATCGAGAAGGCGTTCAACTACTACAAAGATGTGTACGGTGCGGATATCGGCTTCGAGGATATCGGCGCACGCATGGAACGTATCTACAAGTTGCGCCAGACCGCGCAGGGCTGAGAAGCATCCCCTCCAGCACAAAAGGCGCGGGCGTAACAGCCCGCGCCTTTTTTTTTATTTGGAAGAGTCGGATTATTCGTCGAGCTGGGCTGCAATGGAATCTGAGATCTCCATGTTGGTGTAGACGTCTTGAACATCGTCGTGCTCTTCTAATGCGGCGACAAATTTGTAGACGGCCTTGGCAACGGAGACTTCGGTGACGGGTACGGTCGTGAGGGTGACGAGACCGACTTGGGAGTGCTCTTGATCGAACTTGATGCCAGCCGCTTCAAGCGCCGAGCAGACGTCGGAGAACGCGACGGGAGGGCAGGTGACCGTGAAGCCGTCCTCTTCCGTGACCATGTCGTCGGCGCCCGCTCCCAGAACGACCTCCATGAGAGCGTCTTCGGTGACGCCAGCACCGGACGGAACCATGATGGTGCCTTTACGCTCGAACCCGCGTGAAACGGAGCCCAGACCTGAGAAGTCGGAGCCGTTCTTTTTGAAGACGTTGCGCACTTCGGAAGCGGCGCGGTTCTTGTTATCGGTGAGCACTTTGACCACGAGGCCGACGCCACCCTGAGCATACCCCTCATAGGTGATTTCCTCGAGTATGTCCGCCGCGAGTTCGCCCGTGCCCTTTTTGATCGCACGGTCAATGTTGTCATTCGGCATGTTGACGGACTTGGCCTTGGCGATTAAGGTGCGGAGGGTAGGGTTGCTCCCAGGGTCACCCCCGCCGCCCTTGGCCACGATCGTCATTTCCTTGGCGATTTTTGAAAAGACTTTTCCACGCTTGGCGTCCGCCGCGCCCTTCTTGTGCTTAATGGTTGCCCACTTACTATGACCGCTCATCGTCTACCTTTCAGCCACACGCGCGGTGCGGCATGTTTCGCTTCACACTCTACGGTTTATCGTACGGGCGTTTTTTTAACCCAGCCCCACGGTGCCTTCTCCTGATGGCATCGTCTGCCCCAACAAGTCGGCGGGCGCATTGCCTTCAAATTCCTGTATCCAGCCATTCTTGAACCCGAGGTCTTCAGCGGCC
This sequence comes from uncultured Lentisphaeraceae bacterium, assembly GCA_964643945.1. Taxonomy (GTDB): domain Bacteria; phylum Verrucomicrobiota; class Kiritimatiellia; order RFP12; family UBA1067; genus JAHFSX01. The sequence goes on from CAZXVN010000498.1 coordinate 5,585, forward strand.
TCCGTGAGGATCGCGTATTCTTCTTCGTGCACGGTGCGGCTCCAGCCCTCCAGCTTCGCCGCACGGTACATCGGCGTGTACTGTGACATGACGCTGATGTGAACCCCGGTGCCGACACGCTTGGCCACCCACTCGAGGTTCATCACTGCTTCGGACACCCGTCCGGGCAATGCCAACAAGCGGCAAATCACGCCACGCTTCGCCACGTCGTCCGCGTCGGTCTCGAGCGGCCCCAGCCGGTTCCAGAACCAGAGGAAAGCGCGTCGCGACACGTCGACGTATGACCGCGCATCCGAACCCTCGTACGCAGACTCAGACAGGGCATAGCGCAAATCGATCAGCGCGATATCGGCCAGGTCACTGAACGCTTCCAAAGTCTCCGGCGCTTCAAAACCGGATGTATTATACACAAAAGGAAGTGAGATTCCAGCGCGAATTAATGGGATGACCGCCTCGCGGATCTGAGGGAGCCACGGAGTCGGCGAGACGAGGTTCCAGTTGTGGCAGCCCTTTTCGGCCAGGTTGCGGAAAAGAGCGCGAAGTGCGTCGATGGCGAGGTCGTCGCCCTGCCCCGCCTGGCTCCAGGGGTGGTTCTGACAGTACAGGCAGCGCAGGGTACAATGCGAGAAAAAGACCGTGCCCGACCCGCGGGTTCCGCTGATGGGCGGCTCTTCGCCGAAATGCGGCCCGTAGCGGAAGACGCGCGGCAACCTGCCGGCCTTGCAATAACCGGTCTGTTGGGCGAGCCGGTTGACACCGCACGCGCGCGGGCAGAGGCGGCATGCGGCGAGGGGGGTGTCTGACCAGTCGGAGTTGTCTGACATGTCTGACAGTGCTCTTACAAGTTGACCGGCAGCAGGTCGCCCTTGCCGAAGGGCGAAAGGTCGCGCAGGTTACGCACGATCTTGGGCACCCGCTCGAGTACGTAGTCGACTTCGGCCTCGGTGTTGTAGCGGCTGAGAGAGAAGCGCACTGAACCGTGGACGGCGGTGAAAGGCACGCCCATGGCACGGATCACATGCGAGGGCTCTAGCGAACCGGCCGCGCAGGCCGAGCCGGTGGAAGCGCAGATGCCGAGGTCGCTCAGGTGGTAGAGGATCGCCTCGCCCTCGATGTATTCGAAGCTCATGTTGGTGGTGTTGGGCAGGCGGTGGGTGCGGTCGCCGTTGACACGTGCATCCGGGCAGGTGGCCAGCAACCCGTTCTCCAGCTTGTCACGCAGACGCGTGAGATAACGGCTCTCCTCGGACATGTTCGTGGCGGCCAGTTCCACCGCTTTGCCAAGGCCGACGATGTAGGGCACGTTCTCGGTGCCGCCGCGGCGGCCGTTCTCCTGATGGCCGCCGAGCATGAAGGTCTTCAGGCGCGTGCCGCGTCGCAGGTAGAAGATGCCGATGCCTTTGGGCGCATGCAGCTTGTGGCCGGAAAAAGAGAGCATGTCCACCGGCATCTTCTTGACGTCGATGGGGAGCTTGCCAGCGACCTGCACGGCATCGGAGTGCATCACGGCGCCAGCCTCTTTAGCCATTCCGACGATCTTCTCCATCGGGAACACCACGCCGGTTTCATTATTCGCCCACATGATGCTGACGATTGCGGGGCCGTGTCCTTTAAGCGCCTCGCGGAAGGCGTCGAGGTCGAGTTGCCCAACCGTGTCGACGGGAATCTCGATTTCGTGGAAGCCCATGTCCTTGAGGCGGCGGCAAGGGCCGAGCACGGCGGGGTGCTCCACGCGCGAGGTGATGACCTTGGCTGGAGGGCCGAGCCGTTCGGCGCTGCCATGGATCGCCATGTTATCGCTCTCGGTGCCGCAACTCGTGAAGATGATCTCTGAAGGGTCAGCGTTGATGAAGGCGGCGACCTTTTCGCGTGCTTCCTTGACATCCTTTGCGACTTGTCCTCCGAAGGCGTGCATGCTCGAGGGGTTGCCATAGAGCTCATTGAAAAACGGCATCATCGCATCGCGCACTTCGGGGGCTACGCAGGTGGTGGCGTTATTGTCGAAATAGAGGGTGTTCATGATGGGGAGTGGAACAGAAAAAGTGTCTTTATTTACCTTCTTCTTCTACGGTGATAGCGGGGTCGACGAACTCGCGGAGTTTCGCCTCGATGAAATCCTGACGGGTGAAGGCGGCAGAGTGACAGCCCGTGCACATGCCGCGGAAGGCGATAACCACGCGGTCGCCCACGATGTCGAGCAACTCAATGTCGCCCCCGTCCTTTTTGAGCTGCGGGCGGATCTCGCGGTCGATGAGCTCCTCGATGAGCTTGATCTTCTGGAGGTTGGAGAGCTTCTTCTGCCTGGCGGGCGCTGCAACAGGGGGTTGCGCGGTCTGCGCGTTGCGCACCGTATCGATAATGACTTGGATGTTGTCGCGACACATGCCACAGCCGCCGCCCGCCTTGCAGAAGTTGGTCACTTCATCGACGGCCGTGAGGCTGTTCTCAGTGACCACGCGGCGGATCTCGTTCTCGGAGACGCCGAAGCAGGTGCAGACGATGTGATCCTCAAGGTTTTTGATCATGGTTTCACCGGTGCGATAATTGTGAATGGCGGCTTCGAGCGCCTCACGGCCCATGACCGAACAGTGCATCTTCTGGTCGGGCAAGCCGCCGAGGAAACGGGCGATATCTTGGTTGGTGATCTTCTCGGCCTCTTCGATGGTTTTGCCGATGACCATCTCGGTGAGGGCTGAGGAAGAGGCGATGGCACTGGCACAGCCGAAGGTCTGGAACTTGACGTCGATGATGCGTTTGTCGGCGTCGAGCCTGAACATCAGCGTGAGGGCGTCTCCGCAGGCGAGCGAACCTACGGTGCCGACACCGTCGGGATTCTCGATCTTGCCGACGTTTCGGGGGTTGCGGAAATGTTCCATCACGGTTTCGCTGTAATTCCACATAATCTGTATCTTTCGTCTTAAACGGGCATTATGTTATCATGCCAAGAAGGATTAAGGAACAGCGAAGACGGTCTTTTTCAGCACCTGCCACGGTAGGCCGTGCTGGCTGAGGGCGTCCATGAAGGGGTCGGGGTCGAACTGTTCCATATTGAAGACGCCTTTGCCTCTCCACTTTCCGGTGAGGATCATCTTCGCGCCGATCATCGCGGGCACGCCGGTGGTGTAGGAGATCGCCTGAGAACGCACCTCTTGGTAACACGCCTCGTGGTCGCAGATGTTGTAGACGAAAACCGTCTTGCTCTTGCCGTTGGCGTCCTTGCCCTTGACCTGACAGCCGATGCAGGTCTTGCCTTTGGTCAGCGGGCCGAGCGAGGCGGGGTCGGGCAACAGCGCCTTGAGGAACTTGAGCGGGACGATGTCGACGCCGTTGAACCTGACGGGGTCGATGCGCGTCATGCCGACGTTGCCCAGCACTTCAAGGTGCTTGAGGTAGTTTTCCGAGAAGCTCATCCAGAAGCGGGCGCGCTTGAGCCCCTTGATGTGCTTGCCGAGCGACTCCAGCTCCTCGTGGTACATCAGGTAGATGTTGAGCGTGCCGAGGCTGTCGGGCATGGCAAAACGCGATTTCACGGAGAGCGGCGCGGTTTCGATCCACCGGCCCTCCTGCCAGTAACGGCCCTGGGCGGTGACCTCGCGGATGTTGATCTCCGGGTTGAAGTTCGTGGCGAAGGGCTGGCCGTGGCTGCCCGCGTTGCAGTCGATGATGTCGATCTCGTCGATCGCGGGGATGAAGTGCTTCTGGATATACGTGCAGAAAACGCTGGTGACTCCCGGATCGAAGCCCGAGCCGAGCAGAGCCATGAGGCCTGCCTTCTTGAACTTGTTCTGGTAGGCCCACTGCCACTTATATTCGAACTTGGCCGTGTCGGGCGGCTCGTAGTTGGCGGTGTCCAGGTAGTTCACGCCGGCCTCGAGGCAGGCGTCCATGAGGTGCAGGTCTTGGTAGGGCAGGGCCACATTGACCACGAGGTCGGGCTTGTGCTTCCTGAGGAGCGCGACGGTCTGCGGCACGTTGTCCGCGTCCACCTGGGCGGTGGTGACTTTGCGCGGGAGCTGCTTGGCGAGCGCGTCGCATTTCGCTTGGGTCCGGGAGGCGATCACGCTGTCGGTAAAGACCTCGGGGACCTGGGCGCATTTATGGGCGACGACCGAGCCGACACCGCCGGCGCCGATGAGCATGACTTTAGACATGGGGGGAACTCCTTGGGAGAGTTAGGAGTTAGGATTTAGGAGTTGGGGGAACCGGTTTCCTGTCGGACGAGCCTTCCCGTACTGCGAGGTGGGGTACGGGCTGTGCAGGATAGGCGCAACGCCGCCTGACAGGACGTTTCGCGAAACGCTCAGGCGGGATGGTCTTTTCCAATTCGCGCATTTCATTGAAAATAGCAGTGAGGTCATAGTTACACCTGCGGGCGATCTCGGCCCGTATGGCCCACAGTTCTTCAAGAATCTCGTTGCTCATAGTAAATCACCTCCTGATAATTCAACTGGGGTGCAGATTTCGGGGCAATCGAAGCCCGCATCACGGCAAATGACACGCATTCTCGGTTTCATGACCGCGTTGTTGATATGGCGGCAGTTCCACGTTAGTAAATAATCGATTCCATGGACGGCGGCCATTGCGATATGGAAGGCGTCCATGTCGGCGGTGTCGGGCAATGCCAACCCGTGCAACAGCGACGACGCCAACGGGGTGGCGGCCTGGTGCTCTTTAAGCAGGCTGATCCCCTTTAATGCTTCCATGCGGAGGGATGCGGCATGGGGGTCTCCTGATTGCGCTTCGCTTATCACGAAAGGCGACGCGAAGAGTTCAAACCGAATGCGTTCGTTCTGCCACCAGTCGCGGGTGACCGCTTGGTCGGCCGCCAGTCGCAAGTCCCGGCTCTGCCGGGCAGTGAGGTAGCTGATGACGGAGGTCTCGATGTAGACGGTCGGTTTCACAAGCCGTTATATTACACCAAACAGGAGCGGACGGGCAACCCATCAGGGCGTTTATGGATACTTGGGGCATCCTGCCAAACTCTGAAATCCCGAAATATCGCCGCGGAGCCCTGAGCCGTCGGGCATCGGTTTCATCGGCGACGTGCCATTCGATGCAGTCGTCACCGTAGTGGCGGATTGTGTAGCTGGCGCCGTCCTGGGTCTGGATCAGGAAACTGCCTCCATCCGCCCACTCGGTGGGCGTCAGCTTGCAGCTCTTGAATGGCGTCAGAGCTTCACCCGCTGCATCGCTAACAATCAGCAGCATGGCTGACAACTGCGGCAGGAAGCGAAATAATGTCCGGGGTTTCATAGAGTAAACATCGTCAAACGCAGCCTCCGGATGCCCTGTCCCGCAGTTCACTTTACCGGTCCCTCTGCTATTGCTCGAAGTAGGTGTAGCCGCGCAGGCCATTATCGTAAGCGGCGAGGATCTCGCGGCGTTCGGCGGGGGTGATCCGTTTGGCTTTGACCGCCTCCTCGGCGAGGGCTCGGAACTGTTCCATGAGCCGTTCGGGGCGGTACTCGACGTAGCTCAGCACGTCACCCACCGAGTCGCCATGCAACTCCTGTACGTAGTCGATGTCGCCGTCTTCATCGACCTGTACGCTGACGACGTTGGTGTCGCCGAAGAGGTTGTGGAGATCGCCGAGCGTTTCTTGGTATGCTCCCACGAGGAAAGCCGCGAGCATGTAGGGGGTGCCGTGGTGCACGGTGTGGACCGGCAGGACGGGCATGACGTTGTGCTGGTCGATGAAGTTGTCGATGCGGCCGTCGCAGTCGCAGGTGATGTCGGAGAGGCAGGCCATGCGCGTCGGCTTCTCGTTCAGGCGGTGGATGGGCATGATCGGGAAGAGCTGGTCAATGGCCCAGGCGTCCGGCAGAGACTGGAAGACGCTGAAGTTACAGTAGTAGACATCGGCGAGCAGCGCGTCGAGGCCCAGCAGGTCTTTAGGGACGATCTTCAGGCCGGGCAGCAGCTCGCGGATGCGCGTGAGGATGTACCAGAAGATGCAGTCGGCGGCGGCGTGCTGGCGCAGGGTGATGTCGCCGTGCTTGAAAGCCTTCTGGATCTCTTCGCGGTAATAGAGGGCGTCGTTGAACGACTCTTGAAGGTTCTTGAGGCTCAGTGTGCGCGAGACGTACATCATGTTCTCGAGCGCCTCGGGGCGCGGTTCCGGGACATTCTCCGGGAGTTCCTTCTCCTCGTAAACGGCGGTGTCGAGGACGTTGAAGAGCAGCACGGAGTAGTAGCCGATCAGCGACCGGCCCGACTCGCTGATGACGACCGGGTGCGGGATCTGCTCCTCGTTGCAGGCGGTCATGATGCCTTCGATCACGTCTGCGCAATACTCCGAAATGACGTAGTTGGCGGAGCTGGGGAAGTTGGTGTGCGAGCCGTCGTAGTCGATGGCCAGGCCGCCGCCGATGTCGAAGAGGCCCATGCGCGCGCCCTCGCGCACCAGCCCGACATAGAAGCGCGAGGCCTCTTTGACGGCGTCGCGGATCTCGCGGATGTTGGGCACCTGCGAGCCGAGGTGGTAGTGCAGCAGCTCCAGGCAATCGAGCATGTTCTCGTCGCGCAGGCGGTCGACAGCATCAATGACCTGCGAAGGCGTGAGGCCGAACACGCTGCGTTCGCCGCCGGACTCCGACCACTTGCCGCCGACGCGGCTGGAGAGCTTGACGCGGATGCCCATGCGCGGACGGATGTTCAGCTCGGCCGCGCGTGCGAGGATCAGGTTCAGCTCGTCGGTCGTCTCCAAGACCAGGATCGTCTGCAGGCCCATCTTGAGCGACGAGAGCGCGAGGTCGATGAACTCGGCATCCTTGTAGCCGTTGCAAATGAGGAAGGCGTCCGGGTCACGCATGTAGGCCAGCGCGGCAATGAGTTCGGCTTTGGAGCCGGCTTCGAGGCCGTGGTGGTAGGGCGCGCCGAAGGTCACGACGTCATGTACCGCCTGCTGCTGCTGATTGACCTTGATTGGGAAGGCGCCGCGATAGACATTCTCGTAGGCGTAATCCGTGATCGCCTTTTTGAACGATTCGTTGATCAAACGGATGCGGTCGCCCAGCAGGTCACTGAAGCGCAGTAACAGGGGCAGCCCCATGCCGCGGTCGTGGGTGCCGCTCACGATGTCGCACAGCTTGATGTTGACTGTGCCTTTGGCGTTTTTGAGGTTGACGGCGACAAAGCCGTCATCTGTCACGTTAAAATAACCTTGGCCCCAGGCCCCGATTCCATAGAGTTCAGCGCTTTTCACACTGTTCCAGCCATCCAGCGCATCTTGCAGACTACGTGACATTTCAGTTACTTGACCTCGCACTTTCTGAGTATTGAAAGACGATTCTCAGTCGCGCTCTGTTCAACGCGCTGATCCGGCAAAAATAAGACAGGGCGAAACATGCCAAACCTAGGCTGAAAGCGCAATAGAAAAACAGGGAGATTGAAAAACAGGGAGAACCGTATACAAGGCCCAGCTAAGGGCTGTGCCTCCGCATGGCATCGGGCTTGAGAGGGTGAGGCTTTCTCCCGTGCTCGCGGGTGTACCCTGTAGATGCCCTTTTAGGTTGCTGAAAAATCGCCTTTGACGAGCCGACATTTTTTGATACAGTTCATAAACAATTTTTGCGGGCGTAATTCAATGGCAGAATAGGAGCTTCCCAAGCTTCACACGTGGGTTCGATTCCCATCGCCCGCTCCATCTATTTCAAGTTGTAACACGCCTAATTCAAACGAGTTAGGCGTTTTGTTATTTTATTAGGGGTGTACGGGGGGTGTACAAACCAACCCGTTTGTGCTATCGTTGTTCATTATTGCGTGTGGTGGTTTTTAACGGTGGGGGTTCTATGTCCGTTTATCGGAAAGCAGGAAAAAAACGTTGGTGGTTCTCAATTTATCGCGGCTCCAATAAACCGCGTTTGCGAGGTTCAACAGGCAAGACCGACCGCGCCGAAGCGGAGGCTGTCGAGCATGTTTTCAGGATGGCATATATGGGCAAGACTTCAACTGCCCGGCTTCACGGTATTTTGGATGAACTTACGGGGGAGTCCCATACGGGTCTTCCCTTGGCTGGCGTGTGGGGTATTTACGAGGGGTGGGCGAAGTCCACGGGCAGGAAACTGGCCGATATTACTTGGCGGCAGCGGCGGCGCGCCTGCGAGAGGTTCGCCGATTGGGCGGCGGAAAAATGGCCTTCGGCACCTTGTGCCGGTTTGGTTGACCGCGCTTGCGCCGCCGGGTTTGCGGCATGGCTGTCCGGCCAGGG
>CAZXVN010000499.1:0-7472 GCA_964643945.1 uncultured Lentisphaeraceae bacterium
ATATTACAGAGGAAGATCATGACCACCAGCGGCAACGCCGCTAACAGCAACGCCTGATAGTTCGTCAGCCCGAGCCCAAACACGAAGGCCGTTAGCCACAGGATCTTGTCCGAAGGGCGACGCATCCAGCGGTACGTCAGCAGGAAGATCCACATGAGAAAGAAGGCGTTGAGCGTGTAAACCTCCACGATCGTCGCCTGCGACCACATCACCGGACTGAAGGCGAACACGAGGCTGCCTCCCACGCCGCCCGCCCAACACAGCAGATCGCGATCGCCCTGTTTGAAATCCGCTTCGCCCTCGTGCGCGTCGCGCAACATGTCCGAAGCCGAGCGGGTGATGAGCATCGCGGTGAACCCTGCGGCCAAAGCCGCAAAGAAACCCGACATCAGCGAGATGCTCCATGCAGGCGTGGGCTGTCCCCGGAAGGTCACCCAGTCGAACAGCCGCGAGAACACATAGGCACAGATCGTCCAGATCGGATAACCCGGCGGGTGCGGCACGCCCAAGTGGTCGCCCGCCACAGCCAACTCGCCAGAATCCTCCAACGTCACCGATGGCCCGAGAGTAAAGAAATAAACAAGAAACGAAATGACCGTCGCAGTCCAGAATGCGGTCCAGTCAATCCGCCGGAAAAACGCCCCCTGGCGGGAGTCCCCCGAAAACAGGTTGTTGATCATATGGTTTGTCCCAAGAGCAATTACATGCAAGGTATATAATTTACCTTTGAATCCGCTCGCCCGCAAGGAGAAGTTTTTGGCATGTGGGACGAAAACAACACTTGCGTGTCATAAGCGGATTTGCCATAGTGACCGCGCACGCTCCAATCAGGAACGTCACAGGTGTGATATCCGGGTGGAGTTCATTAAAACAGGCACCCCCTCCGTGAGGTTGCCAAAAAAAACGGAATGCTTTACTATGAGTGAAACATCTGTGTCAAACGTCCGGAATTTCGTGATTCTCGGACATAGCGGAAGTGGAAAGACCACCCTCACCGATGCTGTCGCCTTCAAGCTGGGACTGAACGACCGCATGGGATTGGTCGCCAACGGCTCCAGCCTCTCAGATACCACAGAGGAAGAGAAAAACCGTAAGATCACCATCTTCGCCAGCAGTTTTTCGGCAACTTACAGACTGAACACCCAAGACTACAAGCTGATTTTCACAGACACACCTGGGTTCATGGACTTTTATGGCCAGATCCTGGGTGCCCTCTGTGCCGCTGATTTTGCAATCATCACCGTCGACGCCGTTTCTGGCGTACAAGTGGGCACGCGCCGCGCCTGGAAAGCCTGTAAACAGAACGGCCTTGCCTCGACCTGTTTCGTCATCACGGGCCTCGACAAGGAGAACGCCAGTTTTGAAAAAGCGCTCGCTTCCATCCGCAGCGCTTTCGGCATGAACTGTGTGCCGATCACCGCGCCGATCACCGCCGACACGATAGTCAACATTCTCAACGAGGAGCGCCTGCCCAGCCATCTGGACGAACTCCACACGAGCCTTGCGGAGACTGCCGCCGAGAGCGACGACGTCTTGACGGATAAGTTTTGCGAACAAGGAACCCTCTCGCCCGAGGAGATTCGCGCCGGCCTGAACAGCGGCATCAAAGCCGGAACCGTACACCCCGTTTATTCGGTGTTGCCGCTCAAAGGTGTCGGCATCACCGAGATGCTCGACAGTTTCTGCCAAATCCTGCCCTGCCCCGGAAGCCGTGTTTTCACAAACATCGAAGGCGCACCGATCACAGCCGACCCGGACGGCCCGTTCGTCGCGCAGGTCTGGCGCACGGCCATCGACACCTTCCTCGGCCAGCTCAACTATATACGCATTGTTTCCGGCACACTCGTGCCCGGCATGACGATCCATAACAACACGTCCGACACCAAGGAGGTCGTCTCCACCCTCTTGCAGGTCATTGGCAAGAAACAGAGTCCCGTGCCCAAGGCTGGCCCCGGCGAAATCGTGGCGCTGACCAAACTCAAAAACACGAAAACCGGCAACACGCTCGCCGCCGTAGGCAACACCACCAAGCTCCCCGAGATCGCGTTTCCCCAACCGGTCATGTATATGGCTTTGGCCGCCAAAACCCAGGCCGATGACGATAAACTCAGCACAGCCATCCACCGCTTACTCGATGGCGACCCCACCCTGCATTTCGAAAAGCAGGCGGAAACCAAACAGGTCATCCTCAAGGGTCTCGGCGATGTGCACATCGATGTCGCGGTCAACCTGATGAAATCGCAATCAAACGTCAGCGTCGAACTCTCCACCCCCAAGGTGCCCTACCGCGAAACCGTCACTGCCCTTGGCGAGGGCCACTACCGCCACAAGAAGCAGTCCGGCGGACGCGGTCAGTTCGGCGAGGTTTACCTGCGCGTCTCCCCCCGCCGTCCAGACGAGGAGGGCGAGTGGTTCCTCGACAAGACCGTCGGCGGCTCCATCCCCGGCAACTTCATGCCTGCCGTCCACAAGGGCGTCATCGAGGGCATGTTGGCCGGCTCGGTGGCCGGCTACCCTGTACAGAACATCAAGGTGGAGATTACTGACGGTTCATATCACGACGTGGACTCGTCGGAAATCGCCTTTAAAATTGCTGGCTCACGGGCCCTGCGCGAAGGCATGTCCAAAGCCAAACCCGTGCTGCTCGAGCCCATCATGCGTCTCAAAATCACCATTCCCGAAGCGTTCATGGGCTCCATCAGCGGCGATATGCCCCACAAACGAGGACGCTTGTTGGGGATGGAGGCCGAAGAAGGCATTCAGGTGATCTCGGCTGAAGCCCCCCTCGCGGAACTCTTCAAGTATGCCGCGGAGTTGCGCTCCATCACGGGCGGTCAGGGCTCTTTCACCATGGACTTTGACCGCTACGATATCGTGCCCGCCAACGTGGCGCAGAAAATCATCGCAGAAGCGGCCAAGCACCGTAAGGACGAGGTCGACGAATAGGGCGTTTCGGCGGCGATCATGGCAGGGACGTTTCCGTCCGGACCGGGGAGACGTCCCTGCCTTTTTGCTGTGCGGCATCACACGCCCCCGCGCACCAGATAGAGCCAGTTCAGCACGGCCAACACCATCACAGCGACACAAAAAACACGTCTTTCGCTCCGCTCAAACCGCACGCACACCACGCGCCGCCGCAAAAAGAAAAACCCCGCATACACGGCGCACGCCGCACCCAGGCCCGCGCTGCCAACAACCGCAAGCGGCTGGAGGTTCAAGGCGCCTGTCCAATCTCCCGCCAACAGCGCCGCGAACGCACGCGTGGCCCCGCACGTCAAACACGGCACTCCCGTCAACCGGCGGAACAGACAGACTGAAACCCCGCACCGGTGGAGCCAGGCGAGCCCAGCCCCCATCAGAAGAAGGGCAGCCACGCACGCCAGCCAGTTCCGAAGATCCGCCGGCCGTCGCTCCCGCTGTTCGATCCGCATGTCGCCCCCTCTCCCGCCGCCTGCCACGCCACCCTGTGTTTGCCAGAGGCGAGATCATCCAGCACCAGCCGCCCGTTCTCCCTTGCGGCACGCGCCCTCTTCCCGTCAAGCATCAGCACCACGCCGTCCTCGCTGGGCGGCAACAGCTCCACCCGCGCCGTAGTATTCACCGGGATCTCGAAAGTCAGCGTGTAGGCCTCGCCCACCTTCTGACGCACGCCGACCGACACCGCGCCTCGCACGGTCGGCACAATGCCTTGAACCGCTTCCAGCCTTCCGAGTTGCGGACGGATCAGAATCTTTCCGAACCCCGGCGTATACGGACGCACCCCGAGGACGTAACGCGGCAGGATGTTGACGGGCGCCGTGCCCCACGCATGATTCCAATCGAGATTCGGCTTAAAACAGCTGTCCCACGCCTCGAGCGTGATCGTCGATCCCGACCGCATCATGTTCATCCAGCTCCGCAACTCATCGCGCGTCATCAGGTCCAGCGCTTCGTCCTCCAGCCCGGCCGCAAACAGCGCCTCGAGCAGATACTGCGCACCGTACACGCTACACGCCATGCCGCGCGATTTCACAAACGCGGCCACGCGTCCGCGCTCCGACTCCGGCACCAGCCCGAACGCCAAAGGTAACATATTCGCGTGCAAGGAGGCGTGCGCCGACCCTTCGCCGTCCACATAACAGCCGCGCTCCGTGTTGAAAAACAACGCGTTGTATGCCTGCGTCGCCCGCTCCGCTTTCTCGCGGTACCCCTTGGCGTCGGCGGTCTTTTCCAGCGCTCCAGCCATCTCGGCCATCTGCCGCAGGTTCAGGCAGTAGAAAGCGTTGACCACCGCATTCACCGGCTTGAAATCAAACCCGTCGCGCTCGCAGACAGGCCAGTCGGTTATGTCGCGCAACCCGCCCGCCATCGGCGCGTCCGGCCCTCCCGTCATCAGCAGCCCGTCCTTCTCTCGTGCGCAGAACTCCAATGTTTTTCTGCTTTTCAGCGCGTCGTAACACCGCACGAGTGACTGGGTGTTGCCCGTATACATCCAGTCCGTCCAAGCCATCATCACCGAATGCTGCTTCCATTCCGTCGGCCAGGTCGGGTGTTCCATCAGATACTCGTGACTGTAACGCGCCAAGGTGTACTCACGGTCGGTACAGTAGTGGCCGAGCTGGTTGATGTAGGCGTCGGCCTCATACGGAATACGCTCGCGGTCGCCATCCACATACACGCCCGCAAAGGTCGTCGCCTTAATACTGTACTTGCAGAACGCATAGATGCGGTCGAGCGTGGCGTCGCTGGAGACAAACCTCGCGGCGGCGGTGTCAAAGGGATAATGAACCGCGATTTGCCGGATGGTGTCGGCGGTCACGGGAAACGGACACTCCTCCACCTCCACATACCGGAACGGCATCACCACACCGAAATCCTGAGGCAACGCCGCCGCCGCGCCGCTGGTGTTGCGGACATCCGCTTGCAACGGCACCCGGTAGATACGCGAACGGGTCAGTGTGCCCCGCACTTTGGCATAGCGGACCGTGCCGCCCGGTTGTGCGTCAACCCTGCTGCCCGCCGCCTTCTCACCCAGATGCAACAAGAACGGCCCGCCGTGCTCCATCGTACTCGGCGGCAGCAGTTCGACCCAGCCGAACGCCGCCTTGCCGAAATCAACACATACGCGGCCTTGCGTATTGGTCACGACGCGCACAGGACGCACCTGCTCCTCCGCCAGCGGATAACGCACCGCGGTATCACGCCCCGCTTTATCCGCCGTCAGAAAGGCCACCGCCTGTGCCCATGCGCCCGGTTTACCTTTACGGTCCCACACGCGGACACGCCAAACAACACTCACTCCCCCAGGCAAAGGTTGCCCGGCGTACACCACATAGAGCGACTGTCCCGACAGGACCTTCCCCGAGTCCCACAAATCGGGAATATCCATCTTGAACCGCTCGGTCGATGTCGCAACCTGAATTTGATAAGCCGTCTGATAATCCCTCGGCAGGCCCTCTTTAAAACACCACGAGAGTCCCGGCGTCGCGTCCGTCACCGCCACCAGGCCCGGCTTGGCCAGCAAGCCACACATCAGCGCGTCAGGCGTCAGCGCAACCCCGTCCGACACCCGCAGGGCACCCCAGAAAACCAGAAACGTAAAGAACCCGCGCATGGAACATCCTTCCTTTTGATTTCAGGGTGTGATTTTCCCATAAAACGACCACCGGGAACAAGCAGAACGTCATGCATATGCATCCCGTCATGACGTGCGTGCTTGCCGTAACAACCCGCATTGACAGACTGGCTTTAAATGCGATAATGAACCCATGAAAAAATTGTTTTTGTCCCCCGAGGCCTTCGACGCGCGTGCCGGCGTGGTCAAACTCGTCGAGAACGGCAAGTGACCTCCGCCGCGCCAGAGATCCTGCTGATAGCGATCAACGCACGTTACAGCCATTGCGCCTACGCTGCGCGCTCGCTTCAAGCGAATCTCGGACGTCTCGCCGACACGGCGAAAATCATCGAGACCGACCTCGACGTCACACCGCTGCAGCTCGCCTCACAGATTGTTGAATGTGATGCGCGTATCGCTGGTTTCTCGGTCTACCTCTGGAACGTTCGTCTCGTGGAAGCCGTCGCGCGTCTTTTGCGTGCCGTCGCGCCGCACATGCGCCTCATCGCGGGCGGACCCGAAATCACCCCCAACCTTCCCGTTCCGTTTTCTTCGCTCTTTGACGCGCTCATCGTCGGCGAAGGCGAGACCGCCTTCCGCACCCTGTGTGAACGCTGGCTCTTCCCAAACAGCCAGGGCCTGCCCCTGCCGCCGATGGCCGATGGCCGAGGGCCGATTCTCACGCCTCCTCCCGAAGATCTCGCCCTGCTCGCGCTGCCCTTCCACCTCTACGCCGACACCGACCTCGCCCAACGCACAATCTACGTGGAATCCAGCCGCGGTTGTCCCTACGCCTGCGCCTACTGCACCTCCGCCAACACAGGTCTGCGGTGCTTCCCTCTGGACCGATTGCTGCCCGCGCTCGACACCCTCTGGCAACGCGGCCTGCGTCGCTTCAAGTTCCTCGACCGCAGCTTTAATGCGCCTGCCTCGCACGCGGCGGCCTTGCTCGACTTTTTTTTCGGCCGCGCCACACCGGACATGCGCCTGCACTTCGAGATCAACACGGAGCATCTGCACGAGAGCGTGACCGCACGCATCGCATCCTTCCCGAAAAACACCCTGCATCTGGAGGCCGGCATCCAGACGCTAAACCCACGCGTTGCGTCCATGATCGGGCGAAGCGCAGACACAGAAGCCACGCTCGCCCATTTGCGTTTTCTCACGCAGCGCACAGAGGCCGTTGTTCACGCCGACCTGATCTTCGGCCTGCCTGGCGAGGACGAGGCCTCGTTCGCACGCGGCTTCAACAGGCTCGTTGAGACGTGCCACCCGCCCGAGGTGCAGGTGAATCTGCTCAAGGCGCTCCCCGGCACACGTCTCGCGCACGATGCGGCCGCCCTCGGCCTGGTCTTCAGTTCCGAACCACCCTACGAATTATTACACTCTGACGTCATGGATTTCGCCACGCTCATGCGTCTTCAGCGTTTCGCCCGTTGCTGGGAGTTGGTCCATAACCGCGGACGTTTTCCGAATGCGGTCCGTGCGCTTCATTCGGCCTGCGCCGAAGACTATTACCACGCCTACCAGATGCTCGCTGCGCGGATCCATGCGGCGGAGGGCAAGCTTTTCGCGATCGGACTTCCATGCCTCACGCAACACCTGCGCAGGCATCTGGTCGAAGAGTGCGGTCTCTCCGCGTCAGAGGCGGACCCGCTCCTCACCGCCGACCTGAACGGCAAGAGACACCGAGAAGGGATGAAGCAATGAAGGTCGAGACCATCACGCCGTACGCCTCAGATGAAAGCAAACGCGTACAGATCACGCGCGCATTCAATGGCATCGCGCGCCGTTATGATCGGCTAAACCGTATCCTCTCGATGGGGCTCGACCTCGGCTGGCGACGCCGTGCGTTACGGCATCTGCAAGCCCAGGTTCC
>CAZXVN010000500.1:0-5636 GCA_964643945.1 uncultured Lentisphaeraceae bacterium
CAACCAGGATGGGCTTGCGTGGCCAGGCAAGTGTGCCCAGTAGCCGGAACGGTAGAAATCCGTATCTGTCTCGACATCTCGTTGAAGTAGTGGTAGTTGCGCATGTGGAGTGCGCGGAAGATCGCTGGAACTTCGGTCTAGCCACACCAAATATCGTAGCGCATCGCGCTTCGGACATAACAGCGAAAGACGGCACGCCGAAACAAAACGGAGTGGCGACCGGAACAAATCCGACCGCCACTCCATACACCAACCGCCCCAGGATCGCGCCTATTGCGCCGGTGCCGCCGCCTCACCAACTACGGACGCAACCGGCGCAGGCGTGACCGCCGCCGCCGCGCCCGTGCCGCCCTTCCCGATCAGACCGGCGAAGAACTGGCCGACCGCGCCCAGCGCCGAATCCCCCATCGGCATATTCAGGCTCGGGTCGATGGCGGATCCTTTAACCCGAGTCTTTCCAGTCATCTGTCCCCGTTGCACCCTGATTCTTTTCGATCAGCCGGCAGCGCTGGTCGACGCAAAGCTTCGAGCGCATGCCGTCCTCGGGCGTGTTCATCACGTAGTCGAGCAGCCTGTCCACCGTGCTCGTGGCGACGTGCGTGCGCGTGTCGGAGGAGCCGTAGTAGATGAACACATCGCCGTTCCGGCGCGCGACCCAGCCGTTGGCGAAAACGACGTTCGAGACGTCCCCCACCCGCTCGTCGCCCTCCGGCGCGAGCAGATAACCGCCGGGCGCCCGGATGAGGCTGGACGGATCCTTCAGGTCGCACAGGAACAGGTAGAGCACGTAGCGCAAGCCGGCGGCGGTGTTGCGCACGCCGTGCGCCAGGTGCAGCCAGCCCAGCCTTGTCTTGAGGGGCGCCGGGCCGAGGCCGTTCTTGCCCTCTTTGACGGTGTGATAGAAGCGTGGGTCAATGATCGTCTCTTTCCTGACCGACGCCCGGGTGATGTCGGCGCACAAGCCCCAGCCGATGCCGTCGCCCGAACCGGTCGCGGCGAAGTCGGTCATCGGGCGGGTGTAGAAGGCGTATTTGCCGTTCACGAATTCCGGGTGCAGCACGCAGTTGCGCTGGTGCGGCGCGGGCGTCTTGAGGTCGGGCAGGCGCTCCCACGCCACGAGATCCCGGGTCCGCGCGATGCCGCAGCGGGCAACGGCCGCCGATAGGTCATGCGTTTTGGCCGCGTCATGACGCTCGGCGCAGAACAGGCCGTAGATCCAGCCGTCCTCGTGGCGGACGAGGCGCATGTCGTAGAGATTTGTCTCCGTGTCTTCCAGCTCTGGCATGCGCACCGGATAGTCCCAGAAGCGGAAACCGTCCACGCCGGTCTTGCTCTCGGCGATCGCAAAAAACGATTTGCGGTCCCAGCCCTCGACGCGTGCGGCCAGTACGATGCCGCTATTCCACTCCATCGCGCCAACGTTGAACACCGCATTGATGCCCAGCCGCGTCATCAGGTGCGGGTTGGCTGCGGGATCAAAATCGTAGCGCCACGCGAGCGGCGTGTGGTCGACGGTGAGCACGGGATGCCCGTAGCGCTCGAAAATGCCGTTGCCGTCCGCCTGCGGCCGGTTCTTGCGCCGGAGGAGTTTCTCGTGCTGCCGGTGCAGGTCTTTCAATTTTGCGGTTACTGATTTATTGGTCATGGGTGTTTAGTCCTTGATTGCAATTTCGCCCGTACGGCGCAGGGTTTCGAGGCAGGCGCGAGTGGCGTGGTACGGGCCTTTCCATTCGCTCACCTTGGGCAGCTTCGGGTCGGGTTGGCCGTCGGGATCAATGCGCCAGAACCACTCGCCGTGCACGCGGTCCACAAGGTTCTGATCGATAAACTGCCAGACGCGCTGTGCGGCCTGAAGATAGACCTCGTCGCCGCTGAGCCGGAAGGCGTTGAGGAAGCCGACGAGCGCCTCGGCCTGCGGCCAGCATTCGCGGCCGCGGTCGATGACCTGTCCGGAGCGGCCTTCATAATACACGCCGCCGTCGGCGGCGAGGCCCTCGTCGCGCACGGCCGCCGCCATGCGCAGCGCCACGGCGCTGACCTCGGCCAGCAGGTCGGGATCGCCGAGCGCCTCCGCCGCCTCGCACAGCAGCCAGCTCGCCTCGATGTCGTGGCCGAAGGTGTAAGTGTCCGAGCGGACGTGCCAGGCTCCGTCGAAAAAGTGATGCAGGTGGCTGGCGGACGCGTCGAGGATGCTGCGTAGTAAGAGTTGGATGAGTTCGCGCAGGCGTTGCTCCAGCAGCGGGGTCGGCGCGGCGCGGTGAAGATTCGTGTAAGCTTCCAGAACGTGAAGATGGGTATTCATGGACTTCTTCTCGTTCATGTCTTTCTCGCTGAGCCGCGCCTCTGGGCCGGCCGCCGACCAGTCGCGGTGGCAGACCTCGGCGTAGCCGCCATATTCTCCATCGTGCGCGTGCCTCTCGATCAAATCAAACAACTCCTGTGCCCGGGCAAGCGCAGGCGCAGAGTTAAAGGCGCGGCCATACTCGGTGAGCGCGTAGATGCAGAATGCCTGACCATACATCTTTTTCGCCTCGTCAACCACCTCGCCGCGATCATCCAGCCGCCAGAACGCTCCGCCGTGTCGCGCGTCCCAGAAGCGGCCCGTCAGGTAATCGAAAGCGCGCCCGGCCATCTGCCGGTAGAGCGGGTCGGGCTCAAGCTGATAGACGGCCGAAAACGCCCAGAGAACGCGGCTGTGAACGATGAGCCCTTTGGGCTGCGAGCGGTCGGGCGTGAGGTCGTTGGACAGCCACCCCATCCAGCCGCCCTGCTCAGGATCCACGGCCGGGCCACACCAGAACGGCAGGATGTGGCAGAAGAGCTGCACGCGCACCTGACGGGCGAGTTCACACACTTCTTCATTCTGTCGGCCTGTCAGGGTGCGATTCATTCGACAGCCGCCTCATGCTGGATTTCCACGCGGGAGATCTGCGCCTCGCCGGTGAACGCGATCTTCACGTAGCGGTCGTCCGCCTTGGCGGACTTCAGCTCGTAGAGCGCCCGCCGCATATAACCGTAATCCCCGCCCGCGAAGTGAAAATCCTTGCGCCGTGCCTTTGCGGGCCGGAAGGTTTCGCCGTCCTCCGACAGGCTGAACGTCAGGTCGGCAAGCTCATAGGGGAAGAACACGGACACCCTGGCATCGGATATCCGCGTGGCGGTGCGATAGACCAGCGTGTCGCCGGCCAGGCCCACCGCGCGGTGCGTTTCTTCCAGAGCCGCGCGGCAGCCGCGGGTCTCGAGCTCCAGTTTCCCCGAACACGCATAGACGTTGGAAAAGTCCGCCAGCTCGTCCACGAGCGTGACGCGGGAGACCTTGACCGGCCCGAACACATTGGAGGGCTCCGAACGGCCGGCGGCGTTCTTGGCACTCACACGGTAGAACCATTTGCCTTTCGGGGCGGACGCGTCACTGAACAGGGGCCGGTACTGCGTGAAACACTCGTCCACGCCGAACCGGATCATTGTCCACGGGCCATTCTTTGTCGGCGCGCGCTCGACGTCATAGCTTTCCGAGCCGACCGAACCTTGCCAGGAAATCGCGCCCGCGTCGCCGATGGGCAGCAGGGTCGGCGGCTCAGGCACCGCGAGGTCCGGCACCGGCAGCCTGCGGATCGCAAAGGCCTGGCGCCGCATCAGCGCCATAAACGCCCTTTCGTCATAATCGTCGCCGACGGGCGAGCCCGGCCAGTGAAAGGACTTGTATCTGTTGCCTCCTGTCGGCTCGCTATGCCAGTAGAAACCGCCGTCGCGGCTGCGGGGGCGCAGGCTCCATACCAGCGCGCCAGCCGTCTGGGTCTCCATCACGGCCAGAAAAGCGTCAGCCATTTGGACGGTATTGGTGAACCCGAACTCGCCGACAAGATAAGGTTTGCGTCCTTTGGCGAGCGCGGCATTTTCGAGGATGGCCTGCGCGAAAACTTTTGCCTTTCCCGGATAATGATGCGTGGTGACGATGTCCACCTCAGGCATGTTCAGCGAGTCTTCGGACAGTACATCCGCGCGTGTGCCGTCCAGCACCAGATGGTTGGGGTCGAGCGCTTTGATGTAAGCGGCCAGCTCGCGCGTCCACGCGGGCGGGCACTCAAGCTCGTTGCCGGTTTCCCAGCAGAAGATGGCCTTGTCATCGGCGTAGCGCACGCCGGTCCGCGTGTTGGTGCGCGTGAGAATGAAGCGGACGGTTTGCTTGAAGTCGGCGATGAGTTGCCGGTCCGTCCAGAAGGCGTTGTTCGTCTGCCCGCGGAAGCCCTCGTACTCCGCGCGGCCGCCCCACCACGACCAGTTGTCGACCAAGGGGATGATCAGGCGCACGCCCTGCTCGTTGGCGACCTGCAGCACCTGGTCCAGCGCGCGGAACGCTTTCTCGTTGAACCGTCCCGGCCCGAGCACATGGCGCGGGACGCCGGGCGGGTCATTCGTGCGCGCGACGGAGATGACGTACGTGCGGGCCACCTGTCCGCCCATCTGCCGCACGGCGGCCAGCGCGTCGGTCATCTCAAAGCGGTCGGGCAGACGCCAGCCGGTGGCGTCGGCGTCCGTAAAGGGCAGGTTGTCCTCGACCAGATGCAGGTTGGGGATATTCCAGGAGATGAAGCGGAACGGCTTGCCGTCCTCCACCAGCTGGTCGCCCTGGACGCGAACGAAATCATTGAAGGGGGCGGCGGCGTGAAGGACGGCGGCGGCCAGCGTGAACGTTGACAGCAGGAGGGCTTTTATTGGAATCTTCTTGCAGGGCTCACCCCTGCGCTTTTTCCAGTTTGTCATACCAGTTGAACTTGATGAAGGCGGTGGTGGCAAGGAGCGTGGCGGCGATCACGCCGACCCACGGCCAGTTTTGCAGCACGAGGTAGATCGGCAGGGCGGTGAGGCAGAGCTGCCAGACGATGCCCACCACGACGTTGCAGGCGTCGCGCCGAAAATCGCGGTTCGGCCGGAACGACGGGTTCTCGCGCATGACCTTCTCCCGGACTGGCCCCCAGAACCCCCAGGGGTTCACCGTTTTGTAGAACCGCGTCAGCGTGGCCTCGTCCTCGGGCTGGCCGAGCAGCGTGCCCAGGATGCACCCTGCGGCGGAGATCAGGAAGATGACCGGGAAGAGATATAGCGGGTTGCTGACCGGATGGCCGAGCGTCAACCGTGCGAGGTCGGGCAGGAACATCGCGCTGACGATGCCGGCGGCCATTCCCCAGAAATAGCCATAGCCGTTGAACCGCCACCAGTACCACTTCAGCACGTTGGCCATCACGTACCCTCCGTACAGAGCGCCCACGATCCACATCAGGATGTCCGTGATGCGCGTCGCCAGCAGCCCGAACAGGATGCCGACCAGCAGCACGCCCACGCACGCGGCGCGGCTCAGCGCGACCTGCGCCTTAGGTGAGACCTCGGGACGGATGAAGCGTTTGTAGATGTCGTTGACGATGTAGGCGGGCGCCGCGTTGAGGGTGGCGGCGAAGTTCGACATGAACGCGGCGAGCAGACCGGCCAGCAGGAAGCCAACCACGCCGGCAGGGACGTATTGCGAGAGCACGATGGGCAGGATCTTTTCAAAATCGGGCTTGTCCATTGCGCGCAGGTCGGTCATGCAGAAGGCCAGCGCCAAAACAGTGATGCCGGTGATCATCATAGATCGGAAG
>CAZXVN010000501.1:0-6572 GCA_964643945.1 uncultured Lentisphaeraceae bacterium
GATCTGGCGGGTTTTCCCAAAGACCGCTACTATCTCTACCAGAGCCAGTGGAGCGACAAGCCGGTGCTCCACCTGCTGCCGCACTGGAACTGGAAAGGGTTCGAAGGCAAAGAGATCCCGGTGTGGTGCTTCACGAGCGCCGAATCGGTCGAGCTGTTTCTTAACGGCAAGTCGCTGGGCAGCAAGACGCTCAAGGACAGCAAGAGCCTGCATCTGGAATGGAAGGTGCCCTACGAGCCGGGCGTGCTGAAGGCGGTCGGCAAGAAGGGCGGGCAGACGCTCACGGCCGAGGTGCGCACGGCGGGCGAGCCTGCCCGGCTGATCTTGCGCCCGGACCGCACGCGGATCGCGGCCGACGGCGAGGACCTTTCGTTTGTCGAGGTCCGGGTCGTCGACAAGGACGGCACCCTCTGCCCGGACGCCGACCGTCAGGTCGCGTTCAGCATCGAGGGCCCGGGCGAGATTGCCGGCGTGGACAACGGCGACCCGGCCAGCCACGAGCCGTTCCAGGCCACACGGCGCAAAGCCTTCCACGGCCTGTGTCTGGCGGTGGTCAAAGCCGGACGCACGTCCGGCGCTATCCGCCTGAGCGCGGCAGCCCAGGGCCTGCAATCCGAGCCGGCGGTGATCACCGCAGTGAGCGAGTCTGTAACACAGTAGTCAGAAGACAGAATTCAGGAGGAGAAAGCATGAGAATTACACACGCTCTTGCGTGGGCCGCCCTGCTGTCGGCGCCGCTGACCGTGTTGTGTGCGGACGGAGCGAAGCGCCCCAACATCCTGCACATCCACGCCGACGACCACCGGGCCGACGGGCTGCGCGCGCTCGGGAATCCGGCGCTGCAAACGCCGAACCTCGATACGCTTGTCGAGCGCGGCGTGACGTTCACGCACTGCTATACGATGGGCTCGATGATCGGCGCGGTTTGCACGCCGAGCCGGACCATGATGCTGACGGGGCGCTCGTGGCAGTGCATCCCGAAGGCGCCCAACGCCTTGCCCAACGCCGGCGATCCCGCGACGTTCCTGCCGCGCGTCATGGCGGCGGCCGGGTATCAGACGTGGCACATGGGCAAGCACGGCAACGGGTTTCCGGCAGGCCTCCAGACCTTTGAAACCGACATCGCCGATGAAGGCAAAGGCAGCAGCCCCGCAGACGACCGCGCCCACGCGTGTCAGCGCTTGGCGGACCGTACCATCGCGTTCCTGAAGGCCCGCGCCGAGAGCAAGGAGGCAAAGCCTTTCTACATCTACCTCGCCCCGCCCGTGCCGCACGACCCGCGCGTGGCCGAATCGCCGTTCCATAAGCTCTATGAGCCGGCGAAGATCCCTCTCTCCCCCGCCTTCCTGCCGCAGCACCCGTGGGACAACGGCGAGATGACCGTGCGTGACGAACAGCTCGCGCCTTGGCCGCGCACCCCGGAAAATACAAGAAAGCAGCTGGCCGATTACTACGCCTGCGTCTCCGGCCTCGACCATCATGTCGGCCGCATCTTCGAGGCGCTCAAGGCCAGCGGGCAATGGGACAACACGATAATCATATTTTCTGGCGACAACGGCCTTTCGCTGGGCGAGCACGGGCTGTTCGGAAAGCAGAACCTTTACGAATTCGGCGGCATGCACGTGCCCCTCGTCATGGCCGGCCCCGGCATCCCGAAGGGCCGCAGCGACGCGCTGGTGTATCTCATGGACCTCTTTCCGACCTTCGCGGACTTCGCCGGCGCCACCGCGCCGGAGGGCGTGGAGGGCAAGAGCCTGCGGCCCGTCGTCGAAGGCAAAGCATCGAAAGTCCGCGACGTGCTCTATACCGGCTACAGCGACTGCCAGCGCGCCATCCGCGATGACCGCTGGAAGCTCATCCGCTATCCGCTGGTGGACAAGACGCAGCTTTTCGACCTGCAGGCCGACCCGCACGAACTCGCCAACCTCGCAGGCGCGCCCGGACAGGCCGGCAAGGTCGAGGAGTTGACGGCTTTGTTGAAAAAAGAGATGGCTGCCTACCGCGACGCCGTTCCGCTGCAAGTCGACATCCCCAAGAAAGCCGAGTGGACGCCGCCTGTCGCGGCGGTAAAAAAAGCCAACAAAATAAAGAAAAAGAAGGCCGCTCCATGAGAAGAGCGCTTCCCTTCTCTGTCGCTCTGCTGGCGGGCGTGATGGCGCTGCCCGCCGCCGACGCGCCGCAGCCTGCCGCCAAGCCCAACATCGTCTTCATCCTCACCGACGACATGGGCTGGGGCGACCTCGGCAGCTTCGGCAACAAAGAGACGGCCACGCCCAACATCGACCGCCTGGCGCAGCAAGGCATGCGCTTCACGCAGTTCTACGTGGCCTCGCCCATCTGCTCGCCTTCGCGCGTGGCGTACGCCACCGGCTGTTTCCCGGCCCGCTGGCGGATCAACGACTACCTGCACAACCGCGCCGGCAACCAGGCGCACGGGTGCGCGGACTGGCTGGATCCGAAGGCGCCCACGCTCGCTCGCACGCTGCACGACGCGGGCTACGCCACCGCGCATTTCGGCAAGTGGCACATGGGCGGCGGACGCGACGTGCAGGACGCGCCGCTTCCGTCCGCCTACGGCTTTGACGAACATCATGTGAACTGCGAGGGCTGCGGCCCCCGCATCAACACGTTCGGCTCCGCCAAGCCCGAGCCGGTGGAGGACAAGCTGCTCGCCCGCTATCAATTCACCGGCTTCTGGGCGGACAAGGCGACAGACTTCATGCGGCGCCACAAGCGCGGGCCGTTCTTTGTCGAGCTGTGGCCGCAGGACGTACACACGCCGCACGTCCCGAACCCCGAAGAACTGCCGGGTGTGGCCGGAACGCCGAAGGGCCACCATAACTTCAACGCCGTCCTCAAAGGCTACGACCGCGAGATCGGCCGCGTGCTCGACTTTCTCAAAGCCGAGGGCCTGGAGCAGAACACCATCGTCATTTTCGCCGCCGACAACGGCCCCGAGCCCTCCTTTGAGCGGCAGCGGTCCGGCGGTCTGCGCGGCATGAAGTGGAGCCTGTATGAAGGCGGCATCCGCGAGCCGTTCCTGGTCCGCTGGCCCGCGCGCATCCCTGCGGGCAAGACCGACTCCGCGACCGTCGTGGCCTCCATCGATCTTTTTCCGACCCTCTGTTCGCTTGTTGGTGTCGCCTTGCCGAAGGACGCGTCGCTTGACGGCGTGGATGCCAGCGCCGCGTTTCTCGGGACGCCGCTGCCGCGCGGCAAACCGCTGCTCTGGGAATATGGCCGCCAAGCCGATTATCTCTTTCCGCGCGAACCCGGCGCCCGCAGCCCCAACCTCGCCATCCGCGACGGCAACTGGAAGCTGCTCGTCAACGCCGACGGCACCGGCGCCGAACTCTACGACGTGACGGCCGATCCCAACGAAACAAAGAATCTCGCCACTGAAAATCCCGCTGAGGCCGAGCGGCTCCGTCAGGCGGTCTTGGCCTGGAGAAAGGAGCTGCCCTCCCTATGAATCGCACCTTCCTCCCCTTTGCGGCTTTGCTGCTAAGTCCGCTCTCCGCGCTGGTCGCCGCAGACGCGCCCAAGCCGCCTCGCCCCAACATCCTGTTCCTGTTTGGCGACGACTGGGCGTGGCCGCACGCGTCGTGTCTCGGGGCGCCAGTCATCCAGACGCCGACCTTTGACCGGCTCGCGAAGGAGGGCGTCCTGTTCCGCAACGCCCACGTCGCCGCGCCGTCGTGCTCGCCGTCGCGCGCCGCTATCCTCACCGGCAGTGGCACTGGCGGCTCGAACAAGGCGCCAACCTCCACGCCTTCATCCCCGCCAAGTTCGCCGTCTACCCCGACCTCTTGGAAAAGGCCGGATATTTCGTGGGCCTCACCGGAAAAGGCTACGGCCCCGGCAGCAACAAGGACCGCCAGCGCAACGCCGCCGGGCCGGACTTCAAGACCTTCGACGCCTTTCTTGCCGCCCGCCCGAAAGGCCAGCCGTTCTGCTTCTGGTTCGGCAGCAAGTTCCCTCACCGGCCATATCCGCGTGGCAGCGGGGTCAAGAACGGTCTCGACCCCTCCAAGGTCGTTGTGCCGCCCTACCTGCCCGACAACGACACCGTGCGCGGCGACATCTGCGATTACACCCTCGCCGCGCAAGCTTTTGACACCCAATGCAGCGAGGCGCTCGACGCGCTGGAGAAGACCGGCGAGCTCGACAACACGCTCATCGTGATGTCCGGCGACAACGGCTGGCCGTTCCCGCGCTGCAAAGCCACCTGCTACGCCACCGGCACGCATCAGCCGCTGGCGGTGCGCTGGGGCGCGTGCGTCAAAGGCGGGCGCACGGTGGACGACTTCGTCAGCCTCGCCGACCTCGCGCCGACCTTTCTCGAGGCCGCTGGCCTGACGCCGCCGCCAGCCATGACCGCGCGCAGTTTTCTCAGCGTCTTGCTCGCAGACAAGGCCGGGCAGGTTGACCCGGCTCGCGACCACGTCCTGACCGGCATGGAGCGTCATGTGGTTAAAGGCCGCACCGACGGCGATCAGACCGGCGTCGGCTATCCGATGCGCACGCTAATCACAAAGGAGTTTCACTACATCCGCAACTTCCGTCCCGCCCGCTGGCCGGCTGGCGATCCTCCTGCAGGCAAGGCGATGCCGGGATTCGATGAGCTGGCCAGAAACACCTATGCCGGTTTTTCCGACGTGGACGCCGGGCCGTCGAAAGCGTGGCTGATGGCGCATCCCGACGACCCGGCCTTCCCGCGCGCGTTCGGCAAGCGCCCCGCCCGCGAGCTGTACGATCTGCGCAAAGACCCGTATGAGCTGACGAACGTCGCCGAGGATCCCGGGTATGCCGCCACGGTCAAGGAGCTCGACGCCCGGCTCATGGCCGAGCTGAAAGCCACCGCCGACCCGCGCGCCCTCGGTGCCGGCGACGAGTTCGAGACATACAAAGGGGCACAAGGACAAACAAAGGCGCAGCAACAAGCCACTCAAAGGAAAGCTCAATGAAACGGTCACCCTTGTTTCTGACACCCCTGCTCATGGCTCCGCTTGCCGCCCTGTGCACGGCGGAAACGCCTGCCGGGGCGTCGAGGCCCAACATCCTCTACATCATGTCCGACGACCACGCCGCGCACGCCATCAGCGCGTACGGCAGCCGGATCAACCAGACGCCCAACATCGACCGGCTCGCCCAGCAAGGGGCGCGCTTCGACCGTGTGTTTGCCGTCAACTCCATCTGCACGCCGAGCCGGGCCTGCATCCTCACCGGCAAGTACAGCCACATCAACGGCGTTCCCGTCTTCAACCGCTTCGACGGTTCCCAGCCGACCGTCGCGAAGTATCTTCAAGCCGCAGGCTACCACACCGGCATGTTCGGCAAGTGGCACCTTGGCAGCGACCCGGAAGGCTTCGACTGCTGGACGGTCTTGCCGGGCCAGGGCGACTACTTCAATCCGAAGTTCCTCGTTCCCGGCGGTCAAACCAACGTCACCGGCTATGTCACCGACATCATCACCGACCTGTCCATCGAGTTCCTCAAGAGCCGCCCGAAGGACAAACCGTTCTTCCTGATGTGCCACCACAAGGCGCCGCACCGCAACTGGCAGCCCGACGCCAAGCACAAGGCGATGTTCGCCGACAAGGTCATCCCCGAGCCGCCGACTTTGCGCGACGACTACGCCGGACGCGCCGACGCCCTCCGCGAATGCACGCAGAAGGTGCTGCAAAACCTGACCCCGAGCGACACCAAAGGTCCGCCGCCGGCCGGCCTGGCCGGCGACGCGCTGCTGAAGTGGAAATATCAGCGCTACATGCAGGACTACCTCGCCTGCGTCCAGTCGGTGGACGACAACGTCGGACGGCTCCTCGACTACCTTGACCAGTCGGGCCTCGCCGACAACACGATCATCATTTACACCAGCGACCAGGGGTTCTTCCTCGGCGACCACGGCCTCTACGACAAGCGCTTCATGTACGAGGAGTCCATCAGAATGCCGTTCCTCGTCCGCTGGCCCGGCGTCGTCAAGCCCGGCTCGGTCCAGGCCGCCATGGGCATCAACGTTGATTTTGCGCCGACCTTCATGGAGGCGGCCGGACTGCCCGTGCCCGCCGACATGCAGGGCCGCAGCCTCGTGCCGCTGCTCAAAGGCGAGCGCCCCGCCGACTGGCGCACGAGCTGGTATTACCGCTACTATCATGACCCCGGCGACCACAACACCCGCGCCCATTACGGCGTCCGCACCGAGACCCACAAGCTGATCTGTTTCTGGAAGAAAGACCAGTGGGAGATGTACGACCTCGTCAAGGATCCCGCCGAACTGCACAACCTCTACGACGATCCCTCCCAGGCCGACACGGTGGCGAAACTGAAGGCCGAACTCTATCGCCTCAAGAAAGAGCTGAAGGATGAAGACCAGTTCGCCAACGAGAAACCATCATCCAAGGGATCAGCCAACCCACCCAAACCCAAGAAAAATAAATGAAAGAAAAACAAGCTGGTCTCGCCCTCGCAACCCTTCTGCTGCTGCCGCCGGCCGCACTGCCCGCCCGCGCGGCGCAGGCGCCGGCCGCAAAGCCCAACATCGTGTACATCCTGTGCGACGACCTCGGTTT
>CAZXVN010000502.1:0-2720 GCA_964643945.1 uncultured Lentisphaeraceae bacterium
TTCGCGGAAGGCCTGCCGCAGGGCTTCGGGCGACCGGGCCTCCAGATTTTCCGGCGGCCGAGCATGCCGTTTGCGGGCGGTCACTTAAGCCAGCTCCATGTTGATTACGCCTTCTTCGCTCTTCCGCGAACGAATTGAAGCGTGATTTCGGCAACCCGCTGTCCGTAGGCTTCGGCCGTTTCGATGTCGCCAACCCCCGGCGATTCAGGCGGTAAGACCTGAAAGCTCGCGGACATCGGGCCGATGAAAGAACCGACGCGGTTATGTGCTTCGGGATCAGGCCCGGCCAGAGTGTTCATCTGCTCGGGTTTGTTGGCGGAAGGCTTCATTCCCAAGCCGACAAACAGCATGCCGTGCTGCATGGCGTTGATCAAAAGGCCGATCAGCGTATTCAGCTTGTCACCCGAAAAGGACATGGAATTTGTAAACGCGCCGGCGATCTTGTCTTTCCAAGCCGAGGAGAACCATTTCTGGGCGGCCGTCTCTAAGAAGGTCTTCATGCCTGCAGACATGCTGCCCATATAGGTGGGGCACCCGAAGATGATGGCATCCGAAGTGTCGAGGTCGCTGAGACGGCTGGCCGCCTCTTCAACGGTCATTAACTCCGCTTGAACGCCCTGAACGCGCCGCGCGCCGCGCACGACGGCCTCCGCCTGAAGCTGGGTGTGGCCGTAGATGGAATGGTAGACAACCGTGATTTTGCTCATCGCTGGGAACTCCTTCGGATGTTATTCGCCGGCTTGGAGGGCCAAGAAATTCTGGATGCCCATCTGCTTGACCTGATCCAGTTTCTCTTCGATCTGGTTTACGTGACCGTCCTCGTCCTTGAGGATCGATTCCAGAAGTTCTTTGGTGGCGTTGTCGTCCGCAGCCGTCGCCACGTTAATGGCCGTGTTGTAGTTCTTGACCGCCATCATTTCCGCAGCCAGATCATGCGTGAACTGCTTGGGGATGTCGGCCCCTATCCGGATCATGTTCAGTTTGCTGACAATCGGAATGCCTTCTAAGAACAGGATCCTTTCAATCAGCTTCTCCGCATGCTTCATTTCAGTCATCGCCCGGGAGCCCAGCAACTTCTTGAGCTTGCCATACCCCCAGTTTTCAGCCATTTCCGCATGCACAACATACTGGTTGATCGCCGTCAGCTCGTCTGCAAGCAAAGCGTTCAACACCGCGAGCACTTTATCACTTCCCTTCATTCTGCATCTGCTCCTTTCTTTAACCGGTCCATGCCCGTGTCGGGCAGGACATCACGTTGTTTGAAACATCAGGCGGGGCACGTCATCTGCGCTGTCGCGAATTCCCAGTTCGCCAGATGATCGAGAAAGTTCTGCACAAAGTCGTTGCGTCGGTTCTGGTAGTCGAGATAATACGCATGTTCCCAGACGTCGCACGTCAAAAGCGCATTCTGACCATACGCGATGGGCGTTTGCGCATTCGGTCGCTTGACGATCCTCACGTGGTCGTTGTCCTGAACCAGCCACACGCCACCGCTACCGAACTGTCCGACGGCCGCGATCACAAAGGCGTGCTTGAACGACTCAAACGAGCCGAAGGCTTTCGTGATCATGTCCATCAGACGCGTCGCCGGCTGCCCACCGCCGCCCGGCCGCATGCTGTGCCAGAAAAAAGTGTGGTTCCAGGCTTGTGCGGCATTGTTGAAGAGGGCCGCTTTGTCCGGCATCTCTGCCGTTCTGCGGATGAGTTCATCGAGCGGCAGAGTTGCATACAGGGTGCCTGCGGCCATCTTGTTCAGATTGTCGACATACGCCCGGTGGTGCTTGCCGTAGTGGAAACTGAGGGTCAAAGCCGACATGTAGGGCTCAAGCGCGTCCTGCGGATAGGGTAGCAACGGCAACGGAAAACCACTCTCCGCAACGTCGCCGATCGGCAAAGACGGCGCTGTTTCTTGTTTCGGATAGAGTCGCTCTTGTTGCATGTGCAAGAGGTTACTCAGTACGAACGCGCTTGGCTATGGGGAGTATTCCTACCCTGCACACGGGTGCTTCGTGATTAATTTGCGGGCGCCTCGACCGCGCCCATCACGCAGACGAACTCGGCATCCATCGCCAGTTCATCGCCGACAAACGCCTTGCCGCCCAGTTTGACCAGCCGCTTGTTAAATTTTAGGTTTACAATTTCGATGCGGATCGTCTCGTTGGGACGCACCTGGCGGCGGAACTTCACATTGTTGGCGGAAATCAAAAGAAAAACGCCGTTTTGAATCAGACCCGACGCGACGAGTCCCGCACCGCCACACTGGGCTACAGACTCAAGCAGGATGACACCCGGCACCACGGGATATTGAGGAAAGTGGCCTTTGAAAAACCACATATCCTCATGGAAGGTCATCTCCCCGATGAAGCTTTCCGTCGTGAAATACAACAGTTTTTCCAAAAAAAGGAACGGCGCACGATGCGGGAGCAGATCCTCCATCGGGCCGTTATACGCTTTCGAAAAATCACTCAGTTCAAGCGGCTTCTTCTTTGGCAGCGGATTCATGGTTACCTCCCGGACGTCAAGGAAGAGCGCGGGCGCACCGCAGGTTCACGCAACGCGTCGCGCTCAGCACCTTTACACAGCTTTAATGACTAACACACCGTTATGCCCGCCGAACCCGAGCGAAGTCGAGACCGCCGCGCGGATGGGCCCTTCGACGCCTTTGTTAGACACGATGTCCAGATCGCATTCCGGTTCTGGATTCGAATAGTTGCTGGTCG
>CAZXVN010000503.1:0-10216 GCA_964643945.1 uncultured Lentisphaeraceae bacterium
ACGGGGAAGCAACTCTGGAAGTTCAGCGAAGGCGCTCCCCCGGTGAAGGTCGGCACGACGCCGGAACTGCTGGCCCGCGCGAGCCCGACCGTCCTCCACGAAGACCGGGCAGGCCGCCTGTTGATCGGAACGAGCGAAGCGGGCCTGTTCAGCTTCGATGGCACGAACTTTACGACCGTGGCGACATCGCACCAGACCATCCTCAGCCTGAAGGAAGACCGGGAGGGGAACATGTGGGTTGGCACCCGGGGCGGCGGCCTGAACCAGGTGCGGCCGCGGGTGGCTGAGTTGATGGCCACCGGCGCCGGCGCGGCGCTCGAGGCCGTGCGCTCTGTCTGCCAGGACACGGACGGGATGTTGTGGGCGGTCGTCTGGCAGAAAGGGGCGGTCTTGCGGAGCGCGGGCCAGGGCTGGTCGCCGTTGTCCGCCGAAGACGGATGGAACGTCAACAACGCCCAATGCGTGGCCGCCGATCCCCAAGGCGGCGTCTGGATCGGCACGGAGTACACGGGGCTCTACCATTGGCGGAACGGGGCGGTGACGGAGTACCTCTGCTCAACGAACGGCCTGAGCCGTCACCGGGTGAACGCGCTGCTGCCGACCGCCTCCGGAGACTTCTGGATCGGGAGCGGATATCCCGAGGATCAGCAGCAAGCCTTGCAGCGGCGGAGGGACGGGCAGTTCCGGACCTTCAATCTGCCCTCCGGGAGCGGGCCGGTTGTGGCTCTGGCAATGGACGCCGCAGGCGACTGCTGGGCGGCAACTGCCGGCGGGCTGCTGCTGCGGGTGCGCGGGGATGTTCTGACGGATGAAACCGAGAACACCTTGGCGGGCGCGGGCACGATCCGCTGCCTGCTGGCCACGCCGGACGGCAGCTTGTGGATCGGCACGGGCGGCCAAGGGCTGGGGAGGTTGAAGGACGGACGCTTCAGCCGCTGCCGGATGAGTCAGGG
Source organism: uncultured Lentisphaeraceae bacterium (assembly GCA_964643945.1). Taxonomy (GTDB): domain Bacteria; phylum Verrucomicrobiota; class Kiritimatiellia; order RFP12; family UBA1067; genus JAHFSX01. The sequence continues at coordinate 954 of CAZXVN010000503.1, forward strand.
GCTTTACGACGACTACATCTCCAACGTTCTCCCGGACGGGCTCGGACGGCTGTGGTGTGCGGGTAACCGGGGCATTTTCAGCGTGCGCCAGAAGGAGCTGGATGACATAGCGGAAGGCCGGGTCACGCGGGTGAGGTCGGTGGCCTACAGACAGAAAGATGGATTGCCGGGGTTGCAGGCCAGTTTTGACGGATGGCCGGGCGCGGTGCGCGGCGCGGACGGCCGCCTCCTGTTTGCGATGCAGACCGGCGTGGCTGCGGTGTATGCGGACGCCATCAAAGAGAACACGGATCCGCCGCCGGTGGTGATCGAGGGAGTGAACGTCAACGGCAAAGCGCTGGCGGCTCACGGGGCGCTCGGAGTCGGAGCCTCAATGGATGCGGGGCCTTCTGAGCAACTTGAGTTGATCGTGGGCGACACGCATGTGCGGGTGCCGCCCGGCAGACGGCAGGTCGAGTTTGTCTTCACGGCGTTGAGTTTCATCAAGCCGGAGGACATCGTATTCAGGTACAGGCTGCACGGACTGGAAGCGGACTGGGGCGAGGCCGGCACGCGGCGGTCAGTCACCTACACCCAACTCCCGCCCGGGCACTACCGGTTCGAGGTGACCGCCTGCAACAGCGATGGCGTCTGGAGCGAGAAGGGCGCGGCGCTGGACCTGACGGCCGAGCCGTATTGGTGGGAGACGGCCTGGTTCCGGGTGGCCGGCCCGATCTCAGGCTTTGGCCTGCTGGGGGGCTGGATCTTGTTGTGGCTGCGGCGCCGGCACCGGCATCAGATCGAGCGGCTGGAGTTGCTCCAGGCCACGGCACAGGAGCGCGCCCGCATCGCCCGCGACCTGCATGACGACATCGGCGCCGGGCTGACCGAGATCGCCATGCAGAGCCATTGGGTGAGCCGCGACATCGCCCCAAGCGCGGCGCCGGACACGCTGCGGCGCATCGACCGCGTCTGCCAGTCGGCCACCGAACTGACGCGAAGCGTTGATGAGATCGTGTGGGCGGTGAACCCCGCGAACGACACCCTGGAGCGCTTCGTCAACTACCTGTCGCAGGCGGCCGTGCAGTTCTTGAACGCGCCCGGCCTGAGGGTGCGCTTCGACATTCCGGCTGGGCTGCCCGCCGCCGTGCTTTCCGGCAAGGCGCGGCACAACCTCTTTCTGGCCGTGCGCGAGGCGCTGAACAACGCGACGAAACACGCCCGGGCCGAGGTGGTCCGGATCGTGGTCCGCGTGGAGGACGACGAGTTGCACCTTCGGGTCGAGGACAACGGCTGCGGGTTTGCGCCGGAAAATGCCGGGGCCGCAGGCACGCATGAAGGTCTGGAAAACATGCGCCGGCGCATGGAGGAACTCGGCGGGCGGTTCTGTCTGGCCAGCCGCCCCGGGGAAGGAACGAAGGTCGAATTCATCGCGCCTTTGCAAGGGCAGCAAACGGGGAGGTGTTGACATGATCAAAGTCGCAGTGGTCGAGGATGACGCGCGGTTGCGCCGCGTGCTCGCCGAGGTGTTCGCAAGCTCCGGGGACTGCGACTGCGTGGGGCTGTTCCGCGACGGCGCCTCCGCCCTAGCCGGGATACCGCCCCTCCGGCCCGAGGTGATCATCATGGACATCAATCTGCCGGACATCAGCGGCGTCGAGTGCGTGGCCCGCCTTTCGCCGCAGTTGCCCGACAGCAAGATCGTCATGCTGACGGTTTATCAGGACGTGGAGATGATTTTCAAGGCGCTGGCCGCCGGGGCGCACGGCTATCTGGTCAAGCCCGTGATGCCGGAGGAGCTGGTCGAGGCGGTCCGCGGCATCCGCACCGGGGCCGTCCCCATGAGCCCGCCCATCGCCCGCAAGATCATTGACGCCTTTCTCCATGCCCCGCCCGCTCAAGCGGAAAGCGTCGCCGCAAGCGACATCGGGCTGGGGCCGCGCGAGCAGCAGGTGCTCGACCACGTGGTCAACGGCCTCTCCCAGAAAGAGATCGCCGCCGAACTCAAGATCGGCGTCTCGACCGTGAACACCTACATCCAGCGCATCTACGACAAGCTCCACGTCCGCAGCCGCCGCGCCGTCATCGCCCGCTTCAAGGGCGCCGCCGGCAAGAACAGGTAGTCGAGCAATAGGTTGCGCTGAAAAAGCCGGCGGACGGCAGAATGAGAGAGCCAGCAGATGCTATTATTGATGCGAATAAAAGCAGATAGATGCTTTAATTAGGTCGAATAACAGTTGACGTGTATTGTGGATGCGTGGTAATCTTACCCCATGAAACGCGCTTTCTGGAACACACTGCTTGCCTGGAAACAGGCCTCCGAGCGGAAGCCGCTGCTGGTGCAGGGGGCGCGGCAGGTGGGCAAGACCTGGATTCTGAATGAGTTTGGCCGGACTGAATTCGCCCACTGCGTGCTGTTGGATTTTGCCGAGAACAAGGAACTGCGCGGGCTCTTTGCGCCGAACCTCAAACCGCAGCGCATCCTGACCGATCTCAGCGTCTACCTGAACCGGAGCGTCTCGCTGGCCGACACCCTGCTGATTTTCGACGAAGTCCAACTCTGCCCCGAGGCGCTGACCTCGCTGAAGTACTTCTGCGAAGAGTTCCCGACCGCGTGGGTATGTGCGTCGGGCTCCTTGCTCGGGCTGGGACTTTCGGAACAGAACTTCCCGGTGGGCAAAGTCCAGCGGGAGTGGCTGCGCCCCATGGCGTTTTTCGAATTCCTCGACGCGGTGGGCGAAACCCCGTTGCGGGACGCCCTGTCGGCGGCCGCGGCCTCCCTGACGGCAATCTCCCCGGCGATACACGGCAAGGCGTTTGGCCTGTTCAAGGAGTACCTGGTCACCGGAGGGATGCCGGAGGTCGTGCGGCGTTATGCGGCGCTCCGCGAAACCCGTGCGGCGGCCTTCCAGGCCGCTCGCGTCCTGCAACGCGAACTCGTTGCCTCCTATTTGGACGACATCGCCAAGCATGCCGGGGCACTCAAGGCCGTGCGCATCGCCGCCGTCCTGAAGAGCATCCCGGAACAGCTTGCCCGTGAGACTTCGGGTTCGCGGAAGTTCCTGTTCAAAGATGTCGTGTCCGGCCGTTCCACCCACGATGTGCTGGAAGGCCCGATCGAATGGCTGGTCCGGGCCGGACTGGTCCATCGCATTCCCGTCTGCCGTGCGGTTCAACACCCCCTGTCGGCCTATGCGGAGAAGAACGCGTTCATGCTGTACCTCTGCGACTCCGGCCTTCTGGGCGCCATGCTTGACCTCGATCCCGCCGTGATCCACCGCTATGACTTCGGGCAGTTCAAGGGCTTCTTGGCGGAAAACGCGGTGCTGAACGAGCTGCTCTGCGCCGGCTGCGGGCCTGTGTTCACCTGGCGGGGCACGACGGCGGAGATCGAGTTCCTGCTGCCCGTCGGCGATCAGATCATCCCCGTCGAGGTCAAGGCGGGCGTGAACACCAAGGCGAAGAGCATGCAGACGTACAGGGACAAGTACGCGCCGGCAACCGCCGTGCTCTTCTCCGGCCAGGGTGCCAACCAGCTCGACCGTGGGCTCCTGCATGCCCCGCTTTACCTCGCCGGGGCGCAAAGGTCTTTAGGGTTTTGCGAGTCGTCATCTGGCAAGAGATAATATATGGTCTTTTCTATTGATTTTGTTCTAGTTAAAGGTTATATTTTAGCCTCATGGAAATGTTAGAACAACTGTTGCCGGAGGAGGTCGCCGTGCGGCTGGGCGCCCAGGCGAAGGCTTTGCGGCTGTCGGCCGGGTGGAAGCGCGCGACACTGTCGCAGCGTGCCGGGATCAGCGAGGCTTCGCTGAAGCGGTTCGAGCAGACGGGGCAGGCGTCGCTGGGGCTGGTGTTGCGGGTCGCGCTGTCGCTGGGCCGGCTGCCGGAGTTTGAGAGCCTGCTGGCGCCGCCTCCCGCGCGCAGCATGGACGAGTTGGAGCGGCGGCTGGACCGTCCCCTGCCGAAGCGGGGTGTGCGGTGAGGCGGCTACAGGTTCGCTATCACGCGTCACCGGGACAGGTGCTGGCCGTCGGCGATCTCGCGGAAGACCGCGGCCGCTTCTTCTTCGAGTATGACGCGGCTTTCGTGGCGCGCGGTTTCCCGCTCTCGCCGTTCAAGTTGCCGGCGATTCCGGGGCTGCAGACGTTTCAGTGCCTGCCGGGCGTGTTTGACGACGCGCTGCCGGACGGCTGGGGGCGTCTGCTGATGGACCGGTTTTTCCGTCAGAAGGGAGGAGCGCCGGCCGCGTTCACCGAACTGGACCGTTTGGCATGGATGGGCACGCATGCCATGGGTGCGCTTTCGTTTCATCCGCCGTCGCAGGAGCTGGCGGAGGGCGTGCCGGGTTTCGAGCTGGGCCGGTTGGCGCGGGAGGCGCAGGCGGTGCTGGAGGGCGAGGCCGGCGTGGTGCTCCCGGAGCTTCTGCAGGCGGGCGGCTCGCCCGGCGGGGCGCGGCCGAAAGTGCTGGCCGGAGTGTGCGGCGGCGGGGTGGCCGCTGGGCCGGAGCCTTATCCGGCGGGGTACGAGCCCTGGCTGGTCAAATTTTTCGCGAAGGCTGATCCGCCGGATACGGGGGCGGTCGAGGAGGCGTATGCCTGCATGGCGCAGGCGGCGGGGATCGCGTTTCCCGGGCACCGGTTGTTTGAGGTTCGGGAGGGCCGCTTTTTCGGGGTCAGGCGGTTCGACCGGGAGGGGGGGCGGCGCATCCACATGCACAGCCTGGGGAACCTGGTCGGCGCGGATTTCCGCGTGCCGTGCCTCGACTATCAGGATATCCACAAGGTGGTGCGGCTGCTGACGGGAGACCAGGCGGAGGTGCAGAGGGCCTACCGGCTGATGCTTTTCAACGTGCTGGCGCACAACCGGGATGACCATGCGAAGAATTTCTCGTTTCTTTATACGCCTGATGCAGGCTGGAGGTTGGCGCCGGGGTTCGACCTGACCTTCGCGGAGGGGCCGGGCGGCGAGCATACGACGTCGGTCGCCGGGGAGGGGCGCGCGCCGGGACGGGCGCATTTCCGGCGTGTTGCGCAGGCGGCGGGAATCGGAGAGGAAGACGCCGGGCGGATCGAGGAAGAGGTGCGCGCGGCGGTGGGCCGGTGGCCGGTGTTCGCGCGGGCGTGCGGGGTGAGGAAGCCGGTCTGGGAGCGGATCGGGAAACGGGTCGCGGCGGACGGTAAAGGGTCGTTTTAGTCCAATGCGGGCTGACGCCCGCAACCCAATTTAACTGGCCCACAAATGCACGCGAATACACACGAATTAGGTGTTCTGAATCTATTCGCGCTGATTCGCGTTAATTCGCGGGCAGAGCAACCACTTCATCAACAACTTGTTCTTTGTTGCTGTTGTTGGCTTGCAAGGCACTAAATTCCGCTTCTCCCGGTGACGAGATTAAGATTACGAATAGGATTACGATTAGGCACTAATCGTATGCTTAATCGAGGCATGATTCTGTCCCCTGTCCCCCGTCTCCTGTCTCCCGTCTCCCGTCCCCCGTCCCCCGTCCATGTAGTGAATTTAACGACATGCCGGATTGCGGGAAGTGTGAGACAGTCTCAACCAATCAAGCGGAAAGTGCCCTTGTCGGGACAGGTTTGAATTGAATGACGCTGTGGATCTTTCACGAGGCCGCAAGCCATGAAATCCCTTCATCACCATCGTGGCATACTTATCATTGTGGCCGTACTTTGCCTCTGCTTTTCCGGCACGCAGAAAGGGCTGGCATTTTATGATGACTTCAACCGGCCTGGTGTAGGGTACACCAATGTTGGCAATGCGCTGGGCTGGTATTGGCAATGCAGCGGTGGCGGTTGCTGGTCGCGCCTGAATCACGAAGTATATGTGAATAATTCAGACTCCTCGCTTCAGACCGCCGATCAAGTTCTTTACAATACCCGCGTCGCTTTGCAATCGGGCCATTGGAGCGCCTCCGTGGATGTCCGGGATGAAAAGGCCTCCCGCCGCGTGGGGATGGTTTTCATGGTGAGCGGCGGCGGGACGAATCATTATCAAATCCGTCTGCTGTTCGGCGCCAAACAGGTGCAGGTGCTCAAAAGCGGCGCGGCAGGGAACACGACGATCTACTCCAGCGACACCGGCTCCTCCGAGGTTTTTAACACGGGAAAATTCTACACCGTCAACGCATGGTCCACGAACGCCACCCGGTTCAATTGGTCCGTCATCAACAGCACAAGCAACCAGGTCGCCGGCGGTTCCTTCACGGATGCCGCTTACACGGACGGCTATGCCGGCGTCATCAAGACCTCGGGCGACGGCAATTCAGATATCGCCCATTTTGATAATTTCTACGTCCGTGAAATCACCGTGCCGCCCATTACACAGCCGCATCCGCGCCTGCTGGTCACTCCGGCGGACATCACTGAAATTCAAGGTGCCATCGCCGCCCATATTGAGCCACGGTATTCTGCGTGGCTGAATTTGAAATCCCGGGCGGATTCCTGGTGTCAGAATCCCGTCAGCACACCCTACACCGGACAGAATGCCATGGCGTTCTTCAACGCGGCCAGGGGTGCCGGACACGCGGCCTCGAAAATGGCTCTGGCCTATCTGCTCAACGGCAACGCGGCCCATGCGGCCAAGGCTAAGGAAATCCTGCTGGCTTGGGCGCAGGCAACGCCGCGTCCCGGCACGGATTTTCCGTCCATCAGCTCCGACAACTTTGTCGGTGGCGGCATGCTGGTGGCGCGCGGCGTCAATGGCTTGGTCTACGCATACGACTATCTTTACAATGACCTGACGCCCGCCGAGCGCACGGTGGTGGAAAGTTGGTTCCGGGACATGCTGCCCGTCATCCGCTCCTCCATCGACCGGTGGAACGCGCCGTTCGAGAGATCCTCGGGCGATCCGCGCGGTTATGTGGAATCCAGCAACCTGGACAACATCTATTTCTATGGCCAGCTCTATCAAAACCATGTGGTCTCCAACACCATGGGCTGGCTGTTGTTCGGCTATGCGCTCGGTGATCAGGAACTGGTTCAGTTCGCTGTGGATAGCAAGGACAACCCCCGCTCTTACCTGAATCTCTTTGAGGGCAATATCCTGATGTCAGGGGAAACGAGTCCCGACAGCGATACCATGACTCCAGCACCTCAGGACGGCGAGATTTACGACCGCTCTCGGCATGCCGATACAACCACTCCGCCTTGCGGCGCGTGCTCCAGTTGAATACCGGGGGCGACACGCTGCTGACCCCGGACACGGACGCGGCCTTCGAGAGCGCCAAGGTCTATGTTGACATGCTCGCGAACTTTGATGTCAGACTGGACTTCCCCGCAGCGGTGTCGAACGACGCCAACGCGAAGACGGTTTTTTTTCTCAAGACGGACGGCCCGTCCACCAACCTGTACGTGCTCCACGGCCAGAAGGACGCGGGCGGCTTCAGGGCGCCAGCCTTCACCGCGGTCGCGAACGGGATCGCGCCGGGGACGTGGCACCGGCTGACCGTCACGCTCGATTCGACGACCAACAGTGGCGGCGCCGAGGCGTTCCGCGTACTGCTCGACGGCCAGGCGCTGTCCTCGGCCAAGGCCTACGGCGACGGCTGGAAGAGCCGCGTGTTTGCCGAACCGTGCGGGCCGGACGGCGGCACGTGGTTCCTGTCGGCCTCGCGGCGCGCGGAAGGCGTCGGAACGAACCTCACCTGCCTCGCCCGCGTGGCGTTCGAGGGCGGGGGGCTGATCGACGACCTGGCCGTGACCTACGCCGCGCCGGACTTCTCGCGCGGCACGGTCTTCATGCTGGCGCTGGCGGACGGTTGGTCAATGGGCACTCGGCAATAGACAGAGACTGTCTGAAAAGTGTCTGATCACAAAAAACACCGCAAAACCGCGCTTAACATAACTTCAAGTTTTTTAATCTGAAATCAGGAAAACAGGAAGGGGTCCTGCTGTTGGACGAACAAGGAAAAGACACGCGGCAAGTGTTCCTCTTCTTCTTCCTTTCCGCCAAAGCTCGCGACAAAGGGCGGCAGGGCCGCTGTTTCCGTCTCCTGTCTCCTGTCTCCCGTCCCCCAGTGCCACCCCCGCCCATGTAGTGAATTTAACGACATGCGGGATTGCGGGAAGTGTGAGACAGTTTCAACCGTTCACTCGGGAAGGTGTCTTCCAGGTCGGTTCAAACAAAGGAGAGGTCAGATGAATATCGCTCAAATGCTCAGAAATGCACCCGGTTTCATGAAACGGTCGGCCCTCGTGCTCGCCGCGCTCGCTCTTGTCCAACCCGCCGCGCAGGCGGCGACGCAATACACCTCGGGGACCAACATGTGGGACAACGGGACTACCGCGGCTTGGAATGCAAGCACTGGCGGGCCTTATGGCTCTGTCTGGACCAACGGCAATGACGCAATCTTCGAAGGCGACGTCGGCACGGTCAGCATTGCCGCGGCTGGTGCCACCGCGCACAACCTCACCTTCACTACCAGCGGCTATCTCATCCAAAGCAACTCCCTTACCCTCAACGGCACGGCACCGACGATCTCGCTTGGGACGGGTATCAGCGGCACGATCAGTTCGATCATTGCCGGCTCGGCTGGCCTGATCAAGAGCGGTGCAGGAACGTTGACCCTCTCGGGTGTGAACACCTACTCGGGCGGCACCACCGTCAGTGCAGGCACTCTCTCCATCGGCAAGGCCAGCACCAGGTCCGGCACCACGATCACCGGCGGTGCCACCGGCACCGGCAATGTGACCTTGGCCGACGGCGTGACGGAAAATGTGAATGGCGACGTAACTTGGTATTCGCCCCAAGTCACCCTTCAAGGAAATATCACGCTTGCAGGTAACTTCCGCCAAACGGTGGGGTTCGCGACCCTCGATCTCAACAACGGCACCCGCACGATTTATGTCAATCCCACCGGCGGCAACGTCAAACAAACCATCCCGGGCAACGCCGCACTGGAAGGCACCGGCCGCAGCCGCTGGGAAATGGGGAGTGATGTTGGCGTCCTGACGGTCCAGAACGGCACCCTGGTTCTCGCATCGAACCTCACGGGCAATGATTATGCCGGGATCATGTTCCGTGATGCCAGCGCGAGTTTCACGGGCAATCTTGGCGTCACGGTCGGGCCCAACGTGTTTCTTCAAACCAACCACGGGAACGGCCTTGGCTCGACGACGGCCAATACCGCCAAGCTGACCGTCAATGGGATTTGGGGCTTGTTGGGCTCATCCGGGACAGCAACGGGGGGCGGAGCCCAGACGATCTATTCCCTTGCCGGCAGCGGCAGGGTCTATGCCTCGTTGACCAGCGCGAACGTCAACAGC
>CAZXVN010000504.1:0-2571 GCA_964643945.1 uncultured Lentisphaeraceae bacterium
GCCGACGGTGCCGTCCGAGCCGAGGCCGTAGAACATGCACTCTTTGCGTCCTTCATCCGCGAGTGTGAAGTCGGAAGGGAGTGTGAGGCTGAGGCCGGTGACATCGTCATTGATGCCGACCGTAAAGTGGTTCTTGGGTTGGGCGCTCTTGGCGTTGTCGAAGACGGCCTTGACACTCGCGGGGGTGAACTCCTTCGAGCCGAGAGCATAGCGGCCGCCGAAGGTCGGAATCCAAGACTTGATGTCAGCGAGCTTGTACTGCATGATCTCGCCGATGGCGGTGCGGATGTCGACGTAGAGCGGCTCGCCAACAGAACCCGGCTCCTTTGTGCGGTCCAAGACCGTCAGTGTCTTGACCGTCTTGGGAATCGCGAGCGCGAAGGCTTTGGCGCTGAACGGACGGAACAGGCGCACTTTGATCACGCCCAGCTTCTCGCCCTTCTTAACCAGCTCTTCCACGGTCTCGTGCACGGCTTCGGCGCCTGAGCCCATGATGATGATCACATGCTCGGCATCCGGTGCACCGACATAATCAAATAGTTTATAGGCGCGGCCGGTCAGCTTGGCGAACTTGTCCATGTTTGCCTGGACGATGTCCGCAGCCTTATCGTAGAACGGATTGCACGTTTCGCGGCCCTGGAAATAGACGTCCGGGTTTTGAGCCGTGCCGCGGATGACGGGTTTCTCCGGGTTGAGCGCGCGGGAGCGGTGGGCAGCAACGAGATCGTCGCTGATCATGGCGCGAAGGGTGTCCTGCTCGATTTCGTCGATTCGCTGCACTTCGTGCGATGTGCGGAACCCGTCAAAGAAATGCAGGAAGGGGATACGCGACTCGAGGGTCGCGGCGTGGGCGATGGCGGCCAGGTCCATGACCTCTTGGACGCTGTTCGAGGCGAGCATCGCGAAGCCCGTCTGGCGGCAGGCCATGACGTCGCTGTGGTCGCCGAAGATCGAGAGGCCCTGGCAGGCGAGGGAACGGGCCGTGACATGGAAGACGGTCGGCGTGAGTTCGCCGGCGATCTTGTACATGTTCGGGATCATCAGCAGCAGTCCCTGGGAAGCGGTGAAGGTGGTGGTGAGCGCGCCGGTGGCGAGTGCGCCGTGGACCGCGCCGGCGGCGCCGCCTTCGGACTGCAGTTCGATCACTTGCGGCACGGTGCCCCAGAGGTTCTTCTCGCCCTTGGTGGCCCACTCGTCGGACCATTCCCCCATGGGGGAGGAAGGGGTGATCGGATAGATTGCGGCGATTTCGCTGCACGCAAAAGCGATTTCGGCGGCGGCCTGATTGCCGTCAACCATGATTTTCTTAGCCATGATGAGGTCTCCTTGATTAAAGTCAGAAAAAAGAAAACGCGCCCGGGAATGCCGGGCGCGTGTGACGGTTACTTCTTCAGGGCGGCGCGAACCTCGTCGAGGCGGCCGGCCGAGCCCAGCAGGACGTTCTTGGCGGCGATGAACTTCGCGTATTCCGGAATGAAGACCTTGCCCGGGTCGCGGAGGTCGAACTTCTCCGGGAAGTCGCGGAAGAACTCGCGGTGGACGCGGCACCAGACCAGGCGGCCGTCGGTGTCGATGTTGATCTTGGTGACGCCGAGCTTGGCCGCGCCGAGGAACTGTGAGGCGTCGACGCCGCTCGCACCCTTGATGTTGCCGCCCGCCGCGTTGATGCGGGCGACTTCCTCTTTCGGGACCGAGGAGGAGCCGTGCATCACCAGCGGGAAGCCAGGCAGCAGCTTTTGGATTTTTTCGAGGATGTCAAAGCGGAGTTTCTGGTCGCCGTGGAATTTGAACGCGCCGTGCGAGGTGCCGATGGCGCAGGCGAGGGAGTCGATCTTCGTCTGCTTGACGAAATACTCGGCTTCTTCGGGCTTCGTGTAGACGTGCTCGGCGGCGTGGACATCCTCCTCGATGCCTTTGAGCTGTCCGAGTTCGGCTTCCACCACGATGCCTTTGGCGTGAGCGGCGTCCACGACGCGCCTGGTGATCTCGATGTTCTTCTCGATCGGCAAGTGCGAGGCGTCAATCATCACCGAGCTGTAGACGCCCGAGGCGATGCAGTCCATGCAGGTCTCTTCGTCGCCGTGGTCCAGATGCACCGCGAAGACCGCGTCGGGAAAGATCTCGTCGGCCGTTGTCATCATGGATTCGAGCATGCGCTTGTGGGTGTAGGAGCGGGCGCCCTTTGAGAGCTGTACGATGAACGGGGCCTTGCTGTCGATGTTGCCCCTGAAGAGTCCCATCGTTTGTTCTAGGTTGTTGATGTTGTACGCACCGATGGCGTACTTGCCGTAAGCCTGTTGGAAGAGTTCCTTGGTGGTGACGATCATGACAGTCTCCAGTGGGTTGATCCGGCCGGACCGATCTGTACGTACAGACGCCGATACCGCGAAAGAATGGGGACATAAAATACTTGAAAAACGGGTGGGCGGTAAGTCTAAACAGAAGTGTGCTCAACAGAGGGTGTGTGTCAGGAAAGTGACATGGCTTCGACGGTCATGCCGCAAAGACTGCCGGCCTGGCGGTGGCCTCGCGGTCGCGGACGCCCGACCAGTAGGCGTCGTGGAGTCCGTC
>CAZXVN010000505.1:0-4916 GCA_964643945.1 uncultured Lentisphaeraceae bacterium
GGTGCGGGCGATGGCCTTGCGGACGCGGTCGAGGCGGCCGCTGTCCACGGAGAAGAAAGTCCGGATGTTGAACCCCTTGGAGACGCGTTCCTCCTCCTCGCACGAGATGCGGTCGATCTCCTCGGTGCGGGATTCGGCCATTTCGAGCAGGTCGTGGAGGTGCTCCTTGTTGGCGTTGTCGCCGAGGCTGACGCCGGAGAAGGGGCAGATCTCGAGATCCTTCTGCTCGCCGGTGAGGAAATAGCCGGCCTTGGTGCTGATCTTGGCGTCGGTGAGCGTGGACTCGGCGTCCTGGACGACCAGTTGGCAGACGCGGTATTTGCGGCCGTTGTGGTAGATGGTGTTGAGCGGGCCGAACTCGCGCAGGGCGATGGCGCGGGGGCGGGATATGAACTCGCCCGAGGTCGCGCCGGTGGGCACGAAGATGCGGATGGGCAGGCGCGTGAAATTGTAGCCCGGCAGGTAACCTTCGGAGGCGAGATAGCGGTAGGGATAGAACTCCGACAGTTCGGTCGAGCCGCCGACCTGGTCGTTGCGCAGCAGGTTGAGCTGGCGGTTGGCCTGGTCCTGAAGGCGCTTGAACTTCTTATACTCGTCGCTGCCGACCTTGAGGCGGCCGCTCTCGATGGGCTGGGTGGCGCGGGTGAGCAGCGAGCGGGCGGAGCGGTAGAGGCCGCGCCAGCGGTTCAGCGACTCGTCGAGGTGGTCGGCGAGCTTGCCGAGGTTCTGGTCGAGCCAGTCGTCGGAATACCACGCGGAGGCCCGCTGCTGGAGGGCGGGCTCGAAGTCACGGATGACGCGGCGGAACGTCGCCTTCAGGTTGGCGTAGGTCGAGGGCTGGAGCTCGAAGCCGTCGCGCACGGATACCGCCAGCGGCATGGCTGAGCTGTCGTCCTCGACCAGGCGCATGAGCGAGGGGCGGTCGCCGTTGTGGGCTTCGAGGCCGGGCATGCCGATCTCGCTGATGGCGAGGGCGTTCAGGTGGGTCAGGAGCAGTTCGCGGTTGAGAAGGTCGATGCGCGGGGCCTGGACCGCGCCGGCCACGAGTTCCGCCTGGTTCTGGAAATAGTGGCGGTCGTGCGGGGAGTAGCTGGAGCAGTAGGTGAACACGAGCGCGCCCTGGCCGCTGCGGCCGGCACGGCCGGACCGTTGCGCGTAGTTTGAGGCGTTGGGGGGCGCGTTGCGGAGATGGACCACGCTCAGTCCGCCGATGTCGATGCCGAGTTCCATGGTGGGCGAGCAGAAGAGCGCGCTGATCGACTGGCTGCGGATGCGGGCATGGTCGGGCGTTTTCTTGGAATCGTCGGTGAACCAGTCGGCGCGGAAACGCAGCTCACGGTCCTTGCGGGCCTCGGTGGTGAGCTGGCCGGTGTGGTCTTCCGCGCGGAGGCGCTTGGACTGTGAGAAGTCGCGGCGGTACATTTCGCGGAAGAAGAGGTTCGGTTTGGGATCGAGCTCCTTGTAGGAGCGGCGCTTGATGACGTCGGCCTTGACGGTCTCGCCGTCGCCGAGGCGCCAGACGATCTTGTCGATGCGCAGGCGGTAGACAGGGACCTCGACATTCTCTTCGCTGCGGGCCGTCTGCTTGAAAAGGTAATCGGCGCTCTCCAATTTGCGCATCAGTTGCAGGATAAAGTCGATGTAGTTCTGGCCGCGCAGCAGATCGGAGCCGAACCCCTTCTGGTTGGCGATGTGCTTGATGTATTTGCCGAGCGTACTCGCGGGCCCCATGCTTTTTGAGAACAGCTTGGCGGAGCGGTGGAGCCTTTCGAGGCGGATCACGTAGGGCTCGCGCAGCTCCTCTTTGGCGTCGAGCGTCCAGGGGGCTTTAAGTTTTTCCAGAAAATGCTTCTCGTGCTCCTTCAGGCGGGAAGGCGTCAGGAAGTTCTCGCTGTACAGAGCGAACTCCAGCCTGAAAAAGTCGAGGATGGTGGCGAGAAAATCGCGTCGGTCGGCGTGGGAGAGCACCGAGACCAGAGGGACGTCCGCCCAGGCGGCGTCCACGGCGGCGACCTCGTCCAGGTCGAGGTAATCGATGGCGAGCAATCCGCACTGCTCGAGGTTGGGCAGCACGATGCGCCAGCTCCGGCGGAGGTCGGCGATCGCGCGGTAGAACAGATAGGCTTGGAAGGTCTGCTCGTAATCCCTGCGCACGTTAGGGAAGTCGGGCTCTTCGGAGCGGTTGGCGAAGTCGCAAAACGGGAGTTTGAGCGCCTTAAAGACGGCCTCGCCGATGGTGGCGTAGGTGAGGGTATGTCCGGGCGCTGACTGCAGGGCCTTGTGGATGCCGGCGCGGAGCTGGACGACCTGCACGAAATCGTTGAAGTGACCGGCCTGCAAGGCGGCGTCCTGGCGGTTGTCGGTGAAGCTGAGCAGTTTCTGGTCCTGTGCTGAATAGCCCGCGTCATGCAGGCGGCTGAGGATTGAGAAAGCGGTGATGGTGGTGGAGGTGCTCCGGCCTTCGCTGCCGAGCTGGGTGAGCTTGGTGCCCTCATTGGTTTTCGTGTCGAAGAAGACGCCGCCGGTCGGATCAAAGAGCAGGGGGGCCTGCATGAACCACCCCCAGTATTTCATCGGAGTCGTTTCCGAGCAGCGTCCGTACTCGTCGAAGTAAAGCTTGCGGGGGAATTTCGCGGCCTTTTCAGAGCGGGGGGCGAGGCCGGCTTTTGTTTCCCTTAGCCAGGATTCGGGGAGCGATTCCATGTCTTCGGACGGGTCCCAGATATCTTCACCGACAATCAGATAGCCGTCGGTTGACTGGTCTTCGTCGTCTGAAACGGCGCGGAACTCGCGGGGTTCCAGCAGGTCGCCTTTGCGGGATACACAGATGAGCGGGTGGCCGGTCGAGCGGCTGAAGACATTCGGGAAGATGGGCTTCTTGTTGGCGTCGTCCTGTTTATAGATGCCGGGCTCAAGCGTGATGAAACGTTCGGTGCCTTGATCCAGAGTGGTGTAGACCGAGCCGGTCTGGGCAATGAACTGGTGCAGCTTGTAAGGGAGGATCGTGTAGCGCGAACCGCTGGCGATGACCCGCTGGTTGACCGTGCTGATCCAGAGCAGCAGGTCGGCGAGACAAGCCTGGCAGACGGCTTCGGCCATGCCTGAATCAGCGGCGAGGGCGGCCACGACCACGTTGATCGGGAGCGGCTGGCGACGAACGATACGGCCTTCGTGCGATTCGATGGCGATGCGGTTCTCGAGCCAGACGGCCAGAGGATGGGATTTAAGGACGGTGATGTCTTTGCCGATGTCGATCCCTTGCGCGATGGCTGCGGCGAGAGTGTCACGTGCCGGCTGCGAGGCGTTCGGGTCTAATGACGGTGTGAGCGTCTCGTTGACGATCTGGTCCGGGTGGAAGGCGCGGCCGAACAGGATGGTAGCGACCTTGGCGACTTCGGCCTTCTGGTCGGAGAGGCTTCCGACAGAAACCATCGTGGCGGAAGTGCCGATGCAGGTCACCGGCTGCTTGCATTGCGCACGGATGCGGCGGATGAGAAGCGCGACGTCCGCGCCTTGGCGGCCGCGGTAGGTGTGCAGCTCGTCAAAGACCAGAAAAGCGAGATTCTCATAGATCGCGTCCCGGATGGGCCGTTCCTGCATGCGGGTCAGGAGGAGTTCGAGCATCATGTAGTTGGTCAACAGGATCTGGGGCGGATTTTCCCTCAGTTTTTTGCGGGCGTCCTCGTCTTCCTGTCCCGTGTACTGCCCAAAGGTGATCGGAAATGTCTTGCCCGTACTTTTCTCGTAGTTGTCCTGATAGGTCTTGAATTCGATGGCCTGGGAATTGATCAGGGCGTTCATCGGATAAACGACGACGGCGGTCACGCCCTTGGACTGCGGCACCGCGAGGAGCCGGTGGAAGATAGAGCCGATGTAAGTGAGCGATTTGCCGGAGCCGGTGCCTGAAGTGACAATGAAGTCTTGGCCAGTAGTGCCCAGTTTGATCGCCTCGACCTGATGACGGTACAGGGAATAGCCTTTGAAAATGCCTGTGACATCACCGTGCAGCATGCCTGATTTGGCGATCTCTTCTATGCTTCCGGCCAGCTCGTACGCGGGGTTGAATTGGAGAAGGGGCTGAGGCCAGAGTTTTCCACGCGCCAGTTCCGTTTCCACCACACGACGGATATCAGGATCCGTGATGGTGATGAAACTTTGGATATAACTCGCGTAATCGCTGATGATCTTGGCATGGGTTTCAAAGACGTTCATGCCAATATCTCCGCAGTGATTGTTTTCGGAATCGTGATGTCCATTCAGGTCTATCCCAAGAAAGCGTCAACAATGAACTGAAGCGGTTATGCCGTGTGGAGGCGATACAATGTCATCTTGTATTCATACATTATCACCGCATGGGGGCGAATGCCAATGTAAAAAAGGGCTTGAAGCTGGAGACAAATATGAGAAATGACAACTTCAAACTCGATAACGGACGAGATCGGATCGTTTTGACTGAACTGAGAGTTTGGACAGAGCGGGGAGAATGGCTGAAGGCTGAGGAATGAAGAGAGGATGGATGTCGGTGGAGCGGTGCCACAAATGGAAGAAAGGAAAAGTCATGAGACACTCAACGTTGGTTGCATTGATGGCGATCTATGGCAGCGATCCGGCGCGGACACGATCGAATCGGGAGACGTTACAGAAGCTGTTCGGATTGACGGACAATGCGGTGGCCAGTAAGCCCGCCGAGCGGGTGGTCTGTTTCGCGGAGGCGGCCAAGCGGCTTAGCTGAGGACCACGAGGTCTTCTTTGGAGACGCGCACCTCGATCGGCTCACGCACGTCGTAGCCGCGGTGATAGACGGCATTCGCCACGGCCTCCTCGATGGCGGCGTAGGGGAAGTTCTCGACGCGCGTGGCCTCCGCGCGGTCCGGGTGCTTGATGACCGTCTCGCTGATGTAGTTGCGGCGGATGTA
>CAZXVN010000506.1:0-4097 GCA_964643945.1 uncultured Lentisphaeraceae bacterium
TGATCCGAGGCGACGGCCATGACCCGCAAGCTGCGACTGGCTCCGCCGCCAGTTACCTCTGCCTCGGCCCGGGCTGGTCCACCGCCGCCAACACCCCCTTCCGCCGCCACAAGACCTGGGTGCACGAGGGCGGCATCGCCACGCCGCTGATCGTACAGTGGCCCACGGGCATCGCCGCACGCGGCGAACTCCGGAGCGACGTCTGCCACGTGATCGACTTCGTCCCCACGCTGCTTGAACTCGCAGGTGCCGGGACGGCCCTGCCAGCGGGCGCGCCCTCCTATCCCGGGCGCAGCCTGGTTCCGGCATTTGACAAAGACGGCGCGGTCACGCGCGATGCCGTCTTCTTCTGTCACGAGGGCAACCGCGCCCTGCGCATGGGCGCTTACAAACTGGTCTCGGCCAAGATCGACAAAGACGCGTGGGAGCTTTACGACCTGGCGACCGACCGGTGCGAGCAACATAATCTGGCCGCTGTTCAACCTGAACGTGTCCGCGACATGGCCGCCCGCTGGCAGGCGCTGTACGACAGCTTTGTCAAGGACGCCGGCGAGGTCCGTGCAGAAAACCCCGCGAATAGCGGCAAGAAGAAGACGCAAAAGCAAGCCGTCAGCAAGGAGTAGCCTATGCCTCGCATGGATCGCAGGTCTTTCCTCCGGACAGGGGCGTGCGCGACCGCCACGCTCGGCCTCAGCACGCTTCTGAGTCGTGCGGCGCCCGCTCAGGACGCGTCGGCCCCGCGCCGGCCGAACATCGTGTTCGTGCTCGCGGACCAGTGGCGCGCCAAGGCGACGGGATACGGAGGCGACCCGAACGTCAAGACGCCCCACCTCGACGGGTTGGCCAAGACCGCCGTGAACTTCCGCAACACGGTCTCCGTCTGCCCGGTCTGCACCCCCTACCGCGCCTCGCTGCTGACCGGCCGCTACCCGACCTCCACCGGCATGTTCCTGAACGATCTCTACCTGCCGGACGGGGAACTCTGCATGGCCGAGATCTTCAAGGCCGCGGGGTACGACACCGCCTATATCGGCAAGTGGCATTTGGACGGCCACGGCCGCAAGGCGTTCGTCCCGCCGACAAGGCGCCAGGGATGGGATTACTGGAAAGGCGCGGAGTGCGACCACGACTACCTGAAGTCGCATTATTACGAAGGCGGCTCGGACGCCAAGAAATTCTGGGATGGCTACGACGCCTATGCCCAGACGCGCGACGCACAGGCCTACCTCCGGTCACACGCCACCGCCGACGCGCCCTTTATCCTGATGCTCGCCTACGGCACTCCCCATTTTCCGCACGGCTCCGCGCCTGATGAGTTCAAGCAGCTCTATGCCCCCGAGTCCCTGCGTCTCGCCCCCAATGTCACGGGCGACGAGGTCAAGATCCGCAAAGAACTCCAAGGTTACTACGCCCACTGTACCGCGCTCGACCGCTGCGTCGGCGACCTGCTCGCCACGTTGGCGGAGGCCGGCCTGGACAAGAACACCCTCTTCGTGTTCACCTCGGACCACGGCGAGATGATGGGGTCGCACGGCGTGGGCCCCTGCACCAAGCAGGTGGCCTGGGACGAGTCGGCCCGCGTCCCCTTCCTGCTGCGCCTGCCCGGCAACGCATCCGGTCGGAACGTCACGACGCCGCTGACCACGCCGGACATCCTGCCGACGCTGCTGGGGCTGACGGGCGTGGCCAAGCCCGCCTCCATTGAAGGCGAGGATCTTTCGGGTCTGGCCAAGAGCGGCACCGAGCAGGACCGCGTGGCGTTATACATGCAAGTCAGTCCCTTTAATGGCGCGTGCAAGCCCTACCGCGCGATCCGCACCGCCACGCACACACTCATCCGTCCGAAAGAGGTGCCCGCACTGCTGTTCGACGACACGCAGGATCCCGATCAGCTTAACAATCTGGCAGACAAGCCGGCGTGTGCGGAGCTGCGCCGCGCCCTCGAAGCGCGGCTGACAGCGGAGATGACGCGCATCGGCGACGACTTTCCGGCGGCCGCCGAGGCCCTCCGGCGCTGGAACCTCCCCTTCAAGCCGGGCCAGTCCGCCCCTTACGGAGATGAACCGGCCCAAGGCAAACCCGCCGCCGTCTTCTCCCCGCGGCGCACCCCCGCGCCATAACCGGCATTTGCCCAACTGACTCTGTCCCGCGTGGCTCTGTCGCGTGGCGCTTGCTTTGAAGTGCCAGTCCCAGTATGCTTAAGACCTTATGGGAAGGAAATCGAATCACCAGCGCAGCGTTCTTCTGCTCGCGTGGATGTTGCTGTTGTGCGCAGGCTGCTCGCGCGACACGCGGACCGCGGACGCGGGCGACGCCTTCACCGGATCGGCCAGCTGCCGCGAGTGCCACGAGAAGTTCTACACGCTCTGGTCCACCTCCCACCACGGGCTGGCGATGCAGCCGGTGACCGAAACGTTTGCGCAACAGGCGTTGACCCCGCAAGAGACCGCCCTTGAAATCCGGGGCAGCCGGTTCCGGGCGGATGTGGTTGCCCGGCGCGTGACCGAAGAAGGCCCCGGCGGTACGAAGTCCTACCCGATGGTGCATGTCTTGGGCGGAAAGAACATTTACTACGTGCTCACGCCCATGGAGCGGGGACGGCTGCAGGTTCTGCCGCTGGCCTATGACGTGCAGAAAAAGGAGTGGTTTGACGCCGGCGCCAGCATGGTCCGCCACTTTGTCGAAGGCACCGACCAGGCGCTCGACTGGCGCGATCAGCAACTGACTTTTAACACGGCTTGCTTCGGCTGTCATGTCAGCCAGCTTTCTAAAAACTACGACCAGGAAACCGACACCTACCGCACCGTCTGGCGCGAGCCGGGCATCAACTGCGAATCGTGTCACGGCCCGGGCGCCGAGCACGTCCGGCTCTGCCGGGCGACGCCCACCAACACAGTCCTTAAGGATCTGAAGCTGATCAGCATGAAAAACATGACGATGCGGCAAAGCGACGAAACCTGCGCGACCTGTCATGCCAAAATGCGGCCGATCACGACGACCTTTATGCCCGGCGACCGCTTTTTCGACCACTTCGACCTGGTCACGCTTGAACATCAGGACTTCTATCCGGACGGACGCGACCTGGGCGAGAACTACACCTACACCCTGTGGCTGACCAGTCCCTGTGTCCAAGCCGGCAAGCTGGACTGCGTACACTGTCACACCTCCAGCGGGCGTTATAAGTTTGCGGGCGAGAAGACCAACGAGGCCTGCCTGCCCTGTCACCAGAAACAGGTTGAGCAGGCGACCGGGCACACGCATCACAAGGCGGACAGCACGGGCAACCAGTGCGTGTCGTGTCACATGCCCACAACCACGTTCGCGCGGATGCGGCGCACCGACCACTCCATGCGGCCGCCGACACCCGCGGCCACGCTGGCGTACAAATCGCCCAACGCCTGCAACCTCTGCCATACGGACAAAGATGCCCAATGGGCCGATGCGTATGTGCGGAAATGGCGGGCGCGCGATTATCAGGCACCTGTCCTTTACCGGGCGGGCCTGGTTGACGCAGCCAAAAAACGGGACTGGAAGCGGCTGGACGACCTGCTGGCCTACATTGGCGATGCGAAGAGCGATCCGGTTTTTGTGGTGTCCCTGATCCGGCTGCTGGAACCGTGCGACGCGCCACGCAAGTGGCCGGTGATTTACCAAACGCTCCAGCATCCGCATCCGCTGGTCCGCTCGGCCGCAGCCAATCTCCTGTCCGGCGATACCCGGCAAGAGACGTTTAACGGGCTCTTGGCGGCCGCCCGTGACGAGTACCGTTTGGTCCGCGTGTCGGCGGCTTCGTCTCTGGCACGGTATCCCCCGACGCTGCTGGAGTCGCCGGCGGCACGCCCGACATGCGACGCCGCGTTCAAGGAGTTGGAGAGCGCCCTTCTCTGTTTCCCGGACGCTTGGAATTCGCACTACAACACGGGAAACTATTACGAGAACAGGGGCTGGTCCGCAAAGGCGCTGGCGGCTTACGGACAGTCGATGCGGCTGCGCCCAGACATGATCCCCCCGATCGTGAATGCCGCCATGCTGCAGGCGCGGCAGGGCAAACTGGACGCGGCCGTGCAGCTGCTTAAGAAGGCGGAGCGCGTCGAGCC
>CAZXVN010000507.1:0-10986 GCA_964643945.1 uncultured Lentisphaeraceae bacterium
TCTTTCGAGCCACACACCGTCTCCCCAAATGTCAACGCCTCTGACCACTCTTTCCCTACACGACGCTCTTCCGATCTACTCAAACCCGTTACGCTCGGGCGCGTTCGACAGAAACCGCTCGCGATCAAGAGAAGGAACCACCACGTCCTCGCGGAACACGTTGACCAGCGCCTGCCCGTGCAGGGTCGGCTCGATCCCCGTCAGATCCAACTCGCCGATCTTCTCGACATACCGCACGATCGTCTCCAACTGCTGCTGGAACGTGCTTGTCTCGTCCGGCGAAAGCTTCAGACGGGCCAGTTCCGCCACGTATGCAACATCAATCGTATGACTCACCCAGTTCTCCTCGTACAACGGGTCGAAACACTTTTTTACAAGTAGGCCTTTGATGATACTCTTCTGTCCGCCGTGCCACAATTCAAAACTCTCCTGCCCTGGCACGAAAAAAGGCGGGGAACGGCCCTGCCGCACCCCGCCTTTTTATGCCAGCAAACAACCCTCGTTCACACCGCAAAATCCTGCGGCGTAAAGTCCACAGGGCACCTTAGAGCCGCGGATCGCACGGCGCCGTCCAGCGCCGCCAGATTGGCGAAAGCGCGTTCGGCCGGGTCACTCAGAACCGTCTCCCCCCGGATCGCCGCGAAGAAGTTTTCGAGGTGAGGCTGGAGCGCGGGCTTGTCGAGCCGGACGGGCAGAGGCCAGCCTGGAACGTTTTTTGTTACTCGAACATCAACGTTGGCAGCCTCTTCTTCCGGCGATTTTGGAGGCTCTCGGAGCGGAAGTATCCGCCGGGCATAAATATGCGGATTCCACAGCGCAGCCCTTGCGACAGGATCCTTCAGAATCCGTTCTTCCTCGGGCTGGACCGCGTCACCGCAGATAGCAATCTCAGAAATGGTGAGTGCTGCATTTTCACCCATGAACTGCTCGTATGAAGCGCCGCGGCTGACATTTTCCAAAATCTGTACATAGCCGCGCACGGTCTCCTGTTCGCTGTTCACGAACGTGAAAATCGCCATCAGGCTGTCGGCGTTCTCGCGACCCTTAGAGTCATAACCTCCAATGGCGGTCACGGAAACCGGTTCGGCCCGCCAGAACCAACGTAGCAGGTCGAGTTTCTGTCCGGCCAACGCGGCGACAGACCCCAGGCCGTACCGCCGGAACCATTCCCAATTAAGGAATTGCTCCATGTTTTCGTACCCGTTCGCCTCCAACGCCGAAGTGGTTAGTGCGAACCTTTGTGGCACCACGTAGAACGGCGCGGCCGCCCGGTGCCACTGCGCGTAGGCGTGGGTGACGCGCCCGAGCGCCTTCGTCTTCTGGCAGACGATCTCGAACGCATGGATGTACCGCGGATTGGAACGCCTCTGGTGCCCTCCCTGCACCAGCCGCTTCTTTTCCCGCGCCAACAGGACAAGTTCCCGTGCTTTCGCGAGGCTGCTCGCCAACTCGCCTTCACAGTAAACATGCTTGCCCGCCTTGAGGCAGGCCGTCACCTGCCCCGCGTGCAGCCAGTCCGGCGTGGCCACAATCACAGCGTCCACGCCGGCCCCCTCCGCAGCCAGCAGTTCGTCGAGCCCCCCATATGTTCTCAACGCCAGGCCGAGCGCGCGCAGACGCTCCCTCGCCTGCTCCAGCCGCCACGGCCAGATGTCCGCCGCCGCTGTGACGCGCACCTCGGGGATGCGCGTCAGCACATGGGCCAACTCCTCACCCCGCCGTCCGTATCCCACGAGCGCAACCGCAAGGCACCTGTCGATCCGCGCTTCGCGCGCCAAGTTCCGGAAGACCGGAAGCGCCGCCGAACCCACCGTTCCCATGTGATTCATACCCCCTCCCTTCTCCGCCTCCCCAAGCGGATAGCCTGACATTATTCCCTGCCGTACACCTCGACCTCAATGTAGTGGTTCATCTCGTTCGAGGTGTTGCCCTTGCTGGTGAAACGCACGTACCGCCCCTTCACGCCGTTGACCGCGAACGGACGGCCTTCACGCGACTCCCGGTACTCTTTGTCTTGCCCCCCTCCCAGGGCCGACGAGTTGTCGTGGTCGTTGTTGAACACGTTCACCACGCCGTCGATGAAGTCGCGGTCGTTCGAGATCTGGCAGACCACGTCGCGGTAGACGCGCTCTTCGCCGTGGTAGTGCCACACGCACGCCGCGTAGATTTCCTTCTCCTTGCCCAGGTCGACCTGCACCCACTGCGTGCCGGGGCCAAGCTCGACATACGTCGACGCGTCGTGCTCTTTGTCGCCGTCGGTGATGAAGGCCAGTTCGCCGATGATCGGCTCGGGGTCGCTCGACGTGACCTTGCAGTCCTTCGAGATCACCTTGTCCGCGCCGGCTGGGACTTCGACCGGCGGACGCGGCTTGCCGCCGCGAGACGGCTCCAGGTTCGGCGAGCGGATGTCCTTGATCGTGCCCGTGAAAGCCGGCCTCGGCAACGCGATCTTGAGCTGCACCTTCGCGGCTCCTTGCCCGTCCCCCTGATCGGCCGCGGCTTGCGGCTTCTGCACTCCGCTCTCTTTGCCTTCACCTTGCACGCCAGCGGCGGCCGCAGCCCCGCCTTCCGTCTTTAATTGCAGCACATCGGCTTGGACTAACCGTGGTTCGGCCGTTGTGCTTTTCCGTGCGACATAATACCCAGCCACGGCAAGTCCGGCCGCAACGGCCGCGAGCATCATTCCTGCATGTTTCATGTTGTCCCTCCCTTATCCCTGATTGCCCAGTTTCCCGATACACTCCCCCCTTACCCCCCGCAACGGAGGTCGAATCAGCCGGTGGCCCCTGAAGGGTCACCGCACCAGAAAAAAGGGCGGCGGGCGAAGCGTTCCGTTCACCACACCGCCCGGTTGTCCGGCAGACCCGCCCTCCGGCGTTCAAGCGCCGGAGAGCCAGTCATCCTCTTACTCTTTGCCGTACACTTCGATCTCGGTGTAGTGGTTCATCTCGTTCGAGGTGTTACCCTTGCTGGTGAAGCGGACGTACCGTCCCTTCACGCCGTTGACGGCGAAGGGGCGGCCCTGGTTGTCCTCGACGTACTCTTTCTCTTTGCCCTCGCCCAGCTTCGACGAATTGTCGTGGTCGTTGTTGAAAACGGTCACCACGCCATCGATGAAGTCGCGGTCGTTTGAAATCTGGCAGACCACGTCGCGGTAGACGCGGGCTTCGCCGTGATAGTGCCATACGCACGCCGCATAGATTTCCTTCTCCTTGCCCAGATCGACCTGCACCCACTGCGTGCCCGGGCCGAGCTCGACATACGTCGACGCGTCGTGCTCTTTGTCGCCGTCGGTGATGAAGGCCAGTTCGCCGATGATCGGCTCAGGGTCGCTCGAAGTGACCTTGCAGTCCTTCGAGATGACCTTGTCCGCGCCGGCCGGAACTTCGACCGCCGGACGCGGTTTGCCACCGCGCGAAGGCTCCAGGTTCGGCGAGCGGATATCCTTCGGCGTACCCGTGAACTGCGGCTTCGGCAACGCGATCTTGAGTTGTACCTTCGTCGCATCCTGAGCGCCCGCCGCCACGGCGAGTCCGGCCACAAAGGCCGCCAGCATCATTCCTGTAAGTCTCATGTGTACCCTCCCTTGTCTGGCTTCTGTTGAAGCCGCAGTGTTCTTTCTGCTTGTCCTGTCGTTTGTCCGACTCGTCCGACCTGTCTGACTCGTCCGACAACCCAAATCATTCCCGGGCCGGCAGCGGGAACGCCCCGCACATCCGCACCGGTCTGCGCACCCGGTCCATCCACGCCGGCTGCTCCCGTGCCACCAGCGCGCCGCTTCCCGGCAACGTCGCGCACGCGGTCTCAATCTCTCGCCAATCCAGCCCGAGAAACGCGGTCGAAAGCGCGTCCGACACCGCTGCCGACGGCGCGTATGCCCACGCCGCCGCATGCCGCACCGCTGCCGTGCCGTGCCTCACGTCAACGACATGCGCGCCCTTCACCTCAAACCCCGAACCGCTCAGCGCGCCTGTGCTCAGCCGCACCGAAGCCAGTCCCGCGCGCTCACGCCAGTCGCCGCCCACGCCCACTGGCCAGCCGGGGTGGCCGTCGCCCATCGATCCCCTCGCCACCACCGTGCTCGTGCCGCCATGCATCAAAAAGTCCGTGAAATCCCAATCCGCTGCCAGCATCCCGCATGCCACGTCCAGCGCATAGCCCTTGCCCAGGCCACCAAAATCCAGTTCCAGCGGCGAGGGCCGCCCCAGCCGGTCCGGCTTCACCGCCACCAGCAGATTCTGCCGGTCGATGATCAGCCGGCTCATGCCGCACGCCGCCAGCGCACTTTTGCGTTCCTGCAAGGTGAGGGCCTTCCACCGGTGCTTCACCTCGCGCAACGCATCCATCATGGCTCCAACCGTCACATCGAACGCGCCCTGCGTGGCCGCACACACCTGTGTCGCGATCATCAGGCACTCCAGCGTCTCCGGCGCCATGCGGAACGTCTCGCCCGGTTTGAGGCGGCTGATCAGCGCCACCTCGCTCACGTCCAAGAACCGGCTGAACAACTCCTCAAACTTGTCCACCTTCTGAAACACCGCGTATGCCGCGCTCTGGGCGAGCTGCTCGTCGTCCGTGGCGATCATCAGTTCGAAAACCGTGTGCATTGCCTGATGTTCAAACCGGTGGAGTTTGTCTGTCATAGAACATGCGCTCTTCGACCCGTACGCGACCTCCCCGACCTGAATCGACTCGAGTCGAAGCGGGTCGGGGCGTCGAGTCGCGTCGTACCCTATTCCTTGCGCCCGCCGCTGATCATCATCCAGGCCGACACAACGAGGAAAGCCATCGTGGTGTAGCGGTGCGCCGACGTCATCACCTGCTGCCAGCCTTCGCCGAACCAGGTCATCATCGGTGCCGCCGCCGTGAAGAGCACGCCCACACCCAACACCAGAATCAGCAGCCACAGCACGTTGCGCTTGTTGTTCACGATACGCTTCGCGCCGCGGAACCCAATCAGCGCCACGAGGCAGGCCGCGAAGAGACCGCCCGCCACCATGTGGAAGATCAGCAGATATCCTGTCAACAGGTGGAAGAGCCAGCCCGCCAACCCGGACACGCCCAGATAGACGCTGGCCGCGCACAGGCCGGCCGCCGCCAGCTTGTCGCTCCTGACCATCAGCTTCTCACACGGCTTGCCGTACGGAATCACGCCCTTGGCCAGCACACCCGGAACCGCAGCCGCGACAAACGCCACCGCCACGAGCAGCACGATTGCGAAGACCACCCACAAGAAGATCTTGAAGACCGGACGCATCAGGAAGGTCGTGCCGAACACCTTGTTGTAGCTGCCGCTGAGCGCCATGAACTCGCATTGCGCCTGGACCAGCTTGCGCGCGGTCAGCAGCGGTCCGGTCGACTCGACCTGCGCAAAAAAGAACTTCGAATCCGCCGTGTGGCAGTCCGCGCACTTGGCCGGCTTCGCGCCGCGCGCCTGACGCGCCGGACGCACATCATGTCCGAGCGCCCACGAAACGGCCCCGGCGACCTTCTCGACCTTCGAGGTCAGCTTGCCGTCCGTGCCAAGTTCCCAGACCTGTCCGTGCGCCACGTAGACCGCGCCCTTGACACCCGTCCCGGCCAGCCGCTTGAGCCCGGCCCCGACCATTTCCTCGGTCAGCGTGCAGGCCGTGCCAGCCAACGCTTTCACATTGCGGGTCGCATACTCGGAAATGAGCGGCGTGAATGTTCCGCCGCTGTACCAACCGGCGACCGGCTTCGCCGCCTGTACGGCCGCGTTCGTGCCGATCACCGCATCGTTCTCGCCGCCGCGGTAATAGACCTTGCCGTTCACGGAGATCGCGCCGTAACGCCCGCCCGCCAGTTTGCTGGCATCCAGCGTCTGCAAGAGATTGCCAAAAATCTTCTCGTTCGCCTGATTTGTGACGAGCTGCGCCTCGTTCATCTTCTCGGTATCTGCTCCGGGGGTGTAACTCGGAATCGCCGGCACGGTTTTGCCGTCGGCCAGGTGGTACAACCACTCGATGCCCGCCACACCGGCCGCAAAGCCGTCCGTCGCGGCGCGCCCGTCCGCATCCGCCTTAAAAAGCTGGCCTTCGACCGCCAGCACCGGAACGCCCGGCAGGTTCGGATCGGTTGCCATCGTGACGAGCAAAGCGGCGGTCTGTGTGCGCACGTCCAACAATCCTGCACAGGCGGGGGCAACAGCTTCAGGACGCATCGGTGTCACTTTCGCCACGTCCTTCGCGTCGCGTGTACCCCAAAAGGCCGGCCATACCATACGGCGCGGTTCGATCTTGCCTTGGCTGTTCTTCACGAACACCGGCTCGATGATAAACGGTTGCGGTGTCGCCCACCGGGCGCGGCCGTACACGCCCATGCGGTTGGCGCGGGAGGTGCGCACTTGGGCAAGCGCTCCGTCTTCGGTCACGCCGGAGTGGCAGGCCGTGCAGGACAGTGCCTTGAAATGGCTGACCGGAATGCCGACATGCTTGGGCACGGGCGCGCCGTGGCGCCCAGCCTTCGCCTGAGCCGTTCCCATGTGGCAACCCACACAGCTCGCCGTCGCACGGACTTTGTCCAGCGGCCCGGTGTTGTCGTCCTCATTGCCGCGCGTGATCGCGTGGTTCTCGCCATTCTTGTGGCAGTCCGCACAGGACATGCCCGCGCGCAGGTGCACATCGCCGTCAATATCCTGATGAGGCATCCCTGCTTCAGAAACGGAGTGACAGTTCAGGCAGTTCTCCGAACGCGGCTCGCCGACATCCAGCACCGTACGGTTTTTGGCGTCGAACTGGCGGAGGTCATACACCACATGCGGCGGCACCGCATAAACCGCGTCGTCACGGTTCAGACCGCGCAGCACACCCCAGTAATCGGCCACACGCGAGCCCATGCCGCGGATCTCGCCCAAGCCCAACGCACCCGTCGCGGCCCAGCGGAAGTTCTGGCGCAGGATGAGGCGCGTCCATTCGCTGTGGTCGTATGCCCTGCTCTGGCTGTGGCAGGCGAAACAGTTGACTTCAACTGGCCCCGAGACTTCCCACCGGGCATTCGGTCCGCCTTCCGCATAGAGGTCTTGCGGGTCTGCAATGTCGCCGCCCGGCAAGTGGCGTCCGAACGCGTACACCCACTCCCAGTTCGTCATCCCGAGCTGTTTCGGCTTGTAGGTGCCGGCCCACGAGCGCAGGCTCATCGGAATCTGAGAGCCAGAGACCGGATCGATCAGGAACCACGGCTCTGACATGCGGCCGGCAACCCCGTTCGTGGCGGACATGTTGAAGTGCCAGCCCGACGCGATGGCATTGTAATCGTGACACTGCCCGCACGTCTTACGCGTGCTCATCGGCAAGGCGTCAGACGCACCCGGCACAATCGCGTCGCCGAACTCATCGTTCAGCGCGAGACGGTGTACCGGCGTGTTCCGTCCGCCGTCCCAGTGGGAAGGCACCGCGGCGCAGGCCACACCTGCCGCAAGCGACAGCGTCATTGAAAGAAGTCTTTTCATAGCGGAATCCTTGCTTCATCTCGACTTGAAGCGACCCGATTCGACGTCTTCGACTCGATTCGATTCAGGTCGTCAGGTCGGCTCCATTGTTTTACACTTTGAAGTCTTCCGGCTTGAAGACAATCGTTTTGCGCTCAGCCACCGAACGGTTGGCGGTCAACACGGCGACGGCGGACTCGTAGGCCAGTTCGGCCGGACAGTTCAGTTTCGTGCCCTTACGGACCGCAGCGAAGAAGTTCTCGAGGTGCGGCATGTGGGCGGGCTTGAGCAGATCCACCGGCAACGGCCAGCCATCGGCCTCAGCCGTCACGCGCACATCAAGCACCGCATTGGTTGTGACCGTCGCCGCCACCGCCTTCTTGACTGGCAGCACAAGCCCCATCTTCGCAAACTCGTCCCATGCCGGCACGCCGGCACGCACTTCACGCTGCACCACGTTGCCACGCGCCGCGATCTCAGAGATGGTGAGCGACCCGTTCTCGCCCATGAACTGCTCGTAGAAGCCTCCCCGGCTGGAGGTCGTCAGCACCTGGTAGTAGGCGCGGTTGACCAAGCCCTCGTGTGTTTTGAACTCGTAAACCGCCATCACGTTATCGTTCATCTCGCGGTTGAAATAGTCGTTTCCGCCGACAGCCGTGACCGAAACCGGCGCGCAGTCCCACGCCCAGAAGAACAGGTCGATCTGGTGCGAGCCGAGGTCGACCATCGGCCCGCCGCCGTACTTCGCGAACCAGCGCCAGTTCAGGAACTGCTCCATATTCTCATACCCGTACTTCTGCAGCGTCTCGGTCGGAATGTTCAGTTTCGCACCCACCGTTGTTAACGGCGCGACCGAGCGGTTCCACTGGGCATAGGCGTGCGTCACGCGGCCCAGCATCTTGGCCTCGCGGATGACGCGGTTGATCGCGTGCATGTAGCGCGGATTGGAGCGGCGCTGGTGACCGATCTGCAAGAGCTTGCCGGTCTCGCGCTGCGCCAGCACCATCGACTTGGCCTTCTCAAGCTGGTTGGACATCTCCTTCTCGCAGTACACATGCTTGCCCGCGCGCAGAGCGGCGCAGGCATGCTCGGCATGCATCCAGTCCGGCGTGGCGATGACCACGCAATCGATGTTTTTGTCCTCTTTGTCCAGCATCTCGCGGTAGTCTTCGTAGACGTTGACCACATGACCCATCGCCCTCAGCACGCCCTTGGCCTCCTGGCGGCGGAACGCCCAGATGTCGCAAACGGCACGGAACCGAACGCCCGGGATTTTCATGGCCGCCTCTGTCAGAATCCGCCCCTCGGCGCCAAAGCCGATCACCGCGACGTTGACCTGGTCGTCCTTGGGGCCGATGGTAGCCGCCTCTTCGCTCAGGATGTTAAAGGTCGGCAGAAACGCCGCCGCCGCCGCGGTGCTTTTGAGAAACTCTCTGCGATTGAATGACATATCCATTGTTTTTCCCCTTATGCGTGTTGAATGAGAACGAAATCACATGCGTGTGTACCGGGGGCCGTCGCCGCCCTGCGGGAAGGTCCACTCGATGTTCTGGAACGGATCCTTGATCTGGCATGTCTTGCAGTGCAGGCAGTTGGAAAAGTCCACATGGATATGGCCCTCTTCCAGCCGATACACTTCTGCCGGACAGAACCTTTGACACGGCGCGCCATAAAGCGCAATGCATTTCGTGCAGGTTGCACGGTCAAGAATTTTGAGATGGCACGGCTGATCCTCATCGTGGATCGTTCCCGACATGAACACGTCCGTCAGACGGTCCGGCGAGGTCGGGCTCATGGTGATGCTTTCCGTCTCAGGCAGCTTGCCTCCTTTGAGCGGAAGCATCTCCTCGTGATCCGGCGACATCGGCACCTGCCAGAACGGCAGCGCGCCAAAGGTCGCCCACGCGCACCCCGCGCTCATCACGCCCAGCATCAGGTTGGTGGAGAAAGGCGCACGCACGTTCCTCACGCGCTTGAGCTGCTTCCACCCTTCTGTCTTCTTCAGCCGGTCGCCGTAAGGCTCGAGCGCCGCCAGCGAGAAATCGTTGCGACTCCAACACTCCGCCAATGTCTCGGCCGCCGCCCGGCCCGCCTGCGCCGCGATGTGGATGCCCTTGATGCGAAGCGTGTCAACCAGCCCTGCGCCGTCACCCACGATGAGCACGCCGTCGGCGACAACCTTCGGCACGGAATAATAGCCGCCCTCGGGAATCATCTTCGCACCATAAGCCACGGACTTGCCGCCCTGGATGTGCTCCGCCATCACCGGGTGGGCCTTGAACTTGCGGAACAGCAGGTGTGGATCAATCTCCGGCTTCGCATAATCGAGCGCATACGCGAAACAGATCATCACCTGCGTCGGCGACACGTGGTAAACAAAGCCGCCGCCATAGGTGCTCCAATCGGATGGGTATCCGAAGGTGTGCGCGATCTCGCCCACCCGCGCCTCGTTAGCCGGCACCTCGACCACTTCCTTGATGCCTACCGCGTAGGACTGCCCGCGCCAACCTTCGAGCCCTTTACGTGCAATCAGCTTATTCGTCAGAATACCGCATGCGCCCTCGCCCAGCACCACGGCCTTGGCAAAAATGTCCTCGCCCGGCGTGTAGTTCGTCTTTGCCTTGCCGTCGCGATCCACTCCCTTGTCACCGATCTTGACGCCGATCACACGGCCCTTGCTGTCCTCAATCAGCTCAATCGCCGCGAACCCGGTGTAAACCTCCGCGCCCTCTTTCTCACAGAGCTGAGCAAAGTACTGTGTCAGCTTGGTCAACGATCCGACCGGATACCCGTGCGCCTGCATGAGCGGCGGCACCCACGGGATCTTCATCGCGCTCTTCGCGTCGAACAACATGTGGAACGTCTCTTTGCTGACGCGCGCCTCGACCGGCATCTTGTTGTACTCGTCGTCGGTCAGCAACCCCTTGAAGCCGCCCGGGTCGATCACCGCGCCGGAAAGCACGTGACTGCCCACGCTGCGGCCCTTGTCAATGATTGTGACCTGCGGCACGGACTTGCCCTGCGCCTTCAGCGTGCGCAGCAGCGCAAGCGCCGTCGACAACGAGGCGATGCCCGCGCCCACGCAGAGGATATCGGTGTGAATCGGCTGTTTTGTCGTGTTCGCCATAAGTCCCGCTCCAAAATTTTTCTACTTTCTGATTTTGCTTTTCGCCTCGACCGCCTCAATCAGCATCGGGAGGATTTCAAAGAGGTCGCCCACGATGCCGAGATCCGCTATCCCGAAAATCGGCGCGTTCGGATCGCTGTTAATCGCGATAATGGTCTCGGATGATCGCATGCCCTCAAGGTGCTGGATCGCGCCGGATATGCCGAACGCCAAATAGATTTTCGGACAGACGGTTTTGCCGGTCTGTCCCACATGATGCGAAGCCGGGATCCAGCCCGCATCCACACAGGCGCGCGACACGCCCACGACGCCGCCGAGCACATCCGCCAGACTCTTAATCTGCTCCAGCTTTTCGTCCTTTTTCAGGCCGCGCCCGCCCGAGACGCTGATCTCCGCATCACCGATGTGCCCG
>CAZXVN010000508.1:0-6576 GCA_964643945.1 uncultured Lentisphaeraceae bacterium
TCAGACCCTGACCGCAGTGGGCGGCGTGGAGCCTTACACATGAGCGGTGGTGTCGAATGCGCTGCCGGCAGGGCTGACGCTCAGCAGCGGCGGCGTGCTCAGCGGCACGCCGGACAGCGCTTCGTTGACGTCTTTACGCGTGCGGGTGATGGGCGCAGACGGGTATGCCTCGACCAACCTCTTTTCGTTGCGGGTCAATCTGGTCCGGGGGATTCCCTTCAACGAGCCGTTTGAGAACGGCGGGCAGATCCCTCTGGGCTGGACGCAGGAATATGTGGCAAACAACTTGAACTGGACCTTCAGGTCCGGCAGTCCGGTGTCGCCCGGCTATCCCTCCGCCGCACACGGCGGATCGTACAACGCCTGCCTCTATTATCCGGACAGCAGCGTGAACCGCACAACCAAACTGGTCACGCCCATGCTCGACCTCGGGATCGCCACGCCGAACACGAAGCTGAGCTTCTGGTACTGTATGGCGGACTATACGGGCGATCAGGACGAGTTGAGGGTGTACTACAGGACCTCGGCGGCCGCGGCTTGGACGCAGTTGGCTTGGTATAAGAACCGGCAGCCGGCCTGGACGAACATTGTGCTGGCGCTTCCGAATCCGTCATCGACGTATTACGTCGCGTTCGAAGGCCGGGCGAAATACGGCTATGGCGTCTGCATCGACGATGTGTCCATCACCGGCGACCTCTCGCCTTACAGCGCTTGGAAATCCCTCAAGTTCACGGAGGAGGCACTGGCCGACGGGCTGACCACCGGCGACAATGATGACCCCGATGGCGACACGATTGTGAACGGCCTCGAGTATGCGATGGGGCTGGATCCGAAGGTCTTCGATACGGCCGGAATGCCCTACGGCGGCGTCATGGCCGATTATCTGACGCTGACCTACCGCGAGAACAAATTTGCCGTGGGCGTCCGCTTTGAGGTCGAGGCGTGTACCTCTCTGGTGGAAAATGTGTGGTCCACCAACGGGGTGAGCGAAATCCTGCGTGCAAACAGCAACCTGTGGTGGAACGTGACGACCCGGCACAATGTGCCGGTGACGGATGTGCCCCAACGTTTCATGCGGCTCAAGGTCTACCTGCCGTAAGACCCTGATGGATGTTCTCGTTTGCAGTGACGCCGCAAGGCGTTTTCCTGCCATATTGAAGGGGGGCAGGCTTGACCCGCACTCGTGGCAGGCGGTCTCAGCGCGTCAGCCAGCGCGGGGTCTGGCTCAGCACCTCGCACCCGTTGCGCGTCACCAACACCACGTCTTCGATCCGGATGCCGGTTTTGCCGGGCAGGTAGATGCCCGGTTCGACGGTCAGCACCATGCCCGGTTTGAGCACGGTCTTGCAGGCGCTGGAAAAGTTGGGGGCTTCGTGAATCTCCAGCCCCACCGCATGGCCTAGGCCATGGCCGAAACAGGTGCCATACCCGGCCTTTTCGATGTGCCTCCTTGCGAGGGCGTCGATGTCGCAGCAAGGCACCCCTGGTTTGATCGCGCGAACCGCCTTGAGGTTGGCCTCCCGTACGATTTTGTGGAGGTCGCGGTAGAACGGTGTGGGTGTTCCGAAAAAAACGCAGCGGGTCATATCCGAACAATAGCGGTCAAGTTTCAGGCCGAGATCAAGCAACAGCGGCTGTCCGCGCTTCAGGATGGTCGCGTCGGGATGGTGGTGACACTCCGCCCCGTTCTTGCCCACGCAGGCAATGGTGTCGAAGGCTTCGCCCTGGCCGAGACGGTCCGCCTCGCGCCGCACAAGGGCGCGGATCTCCCACTCGCTGAGGCCAGGGGTGATTCCCCTGAGCACGGCCGCGAAGAGGTGGTCATTGGCGGCCACCGCCGCCCGCAGCACCTGCTGTTCGGCGCGCGACTTCACGGAGCGGAACTCCGCCACAGGCGTGCTGATGTCCACCCACTCGACCTGCGGCAGTGTCGCTTTCAAACGGAGAAAACGCGCCGTGTCGAGCTGGCCCTCGTAGCCGACACGTTTCCAGCTTTTGCCCAACTTGCCAAAGGCCTTTGGCTCGTCAGCCGGGCGCCACAACGTGCGGCAGGGCAGCCAAGGCGTGCTGCGCTTGGCCATGGCGAGGTAACGGAAATCGGTGTAGAAAGCGGGGCCGGAATCATTGTGCGTCAGCAACAGGCCGTTGGAGGTTGTCAGTCCGGTGAAGTAGTAGCGGTTGATCTCGGTGAAGAGGAGGAGCGCGTCGAGGCGCTGGCCTTTCTGGTAGGCCAGCAGCCGCGTGATGCGTGCCAGGAACTCGCTGGATGGAAGATCACGTGCGGGACGGGATGTGTTGTGCTTCATATCGAATAATCGTCGGGGATGGGATAGCCGGGGCGGATGACCGGCTTGGGGGTTTGGTTGTAGACCTTCGAGCCGGGCGGCACGGAGTGGATCAGCCAGACGTTGCCGCCGATGACCGCGTCGTGACCGATCACCGTGTCGCCGCCGAGGATCGTTGCGCCCGCATAGATGACCACATTGTCTTCCACGTCAGGGTGGCGCTTGATCCCTTTGACCAGCACGCCGTTTTCATCCTTCGCGAAACTGAGCGCTCCCAAGGTGACGCCCTGATAGAGTTTGACGCCTTTGCCGATACGGCAGGTCTCGCCGATCACCACGCCGGTGCCATGGTCGATGAAAAAGCCGGGGCCGATCGTCGCTCCGGGATGGATGTCGATGCCGGTCTTCGAGTGCGCGTGTTCGCCCATGACACGCGGGATCAGGGGTACGCCTTGGGCATAGAGCGCGTGGGCGATGCGATGGATGGTGATCGCGTACAGGCCGGGATAGCTCATCACGATCTCCATGGTGGACATGGCGGCGGGGTCGCCCTCGTAGGCGGCTTGAATGTCCTGCTGAAGCATATCGCGGATGGCGGGGAGACCGTCGAGCAGGGCGGTGACAGCCTGCTGCGCATGAGCGCCGCAGTCATCGCAATTCTCGCACTTGGAGCGACTGCAGGCGTATTCAAAGGCGCGGTGCGCCTGATCGCACAGTTCGATTGCGATGTCACGCAGGGTGTTCTGCAAATGGGCATGGCAGGTTTCGTGAGCCACCGGCGTCTGCCCGTGGCAGCCGGGGTAGAGCACGCCGAGCAGTTTCTCGAGGAGGGCGATCACGGCACCGGTTCCCGGCAGATTGACATCCCGTTCGGTGTTGGCGACCGGGCAGTTCCTGCAGGGCGACAGCGCCTCGGTCAGGGCACTCAGATTGCTCTCAATCCACTTTTCCATGGTAACCCCTTTTCCACCCTTCCGCTACCCCGTCACGCCGTCACTCCAGCACTCCATCACTCCAGTACTCCCACACCCCATTCTGCTATCCCTTGGCGATGCGCACGATGACCTGCGAGGCGCCGAGGTTTTTCCAGCCGATTGCCAGAAGGGCCCGCTCGGGAAAGCTGTGGCCCTGGCAGATCAGGTCGAGAATGGCGATGTTGTCCTCGCGGCACAAGGCGAGAAAGTCGTTCAGCGTGAAGAGGTGGATGTTGGGTGTGTTATACCACTCGAAGGGGATCTGCGTGCCCTTCGGCATCCGGCCGCTGACAAGCAGCTGCGTGCGGACCTCGAGGCAGGCGAAGTTCGGAAAGGTGATGACCGCCTCGCGGGCGACGCGCAAGATCTGGTGCAAAAGTTCGCGCGGGCGTTTGATGGTTTGCAGGGTTTCGCTCAGGACCGCCACGTCAAAGCTGTTGTCTGGAATCATGGCGAGGCCGTCGTCGACATCCTCGAGCAGGATGTCACAGCCCGAACCGATGGCGCTGATGACCTGCTCGACATCGATCTCCACACCGTTTCCGCTACTGCCGCGCATCTGCTTGAGAAGGCTCAAGAGCGAGCCGTTCCCGCAGCCGAGATCCAGCACGCGGCTGTTCTCGGGGATCAGGTCAATCACTTTCTGATAGTGTTTCAGCTGCCCCTGTTGCACGCCTGAGTCGTCCCGCGTGTCCGAGGCCTCGTACGCCGGGGCGGGCAGGAAGGCTTCCACGATGCGCGTGAGGTCGCAAATGTGGGTCAGGAACGCGTCGTGTCCGGCGGCCGCGTCGAGGTGACAGTAGGAAACCCGCTTCTTCTGACGCACCAGGGCGGTCACCAGTTCTTTGGACTGTTCAGGCATGAAAAGCCAGTCGCTGCTGAGCGAAACGATCAGCACGCGCGAGGTGATGTTGGCGAAGGCCGCATCAAGGGTCAGGTAACGCTCCTCGATGTCGTACTCGTCCATGGCCAGCGTGATGTGCAGATACGAATTGGCATCAAAACGCTGGATGAACTTTTCACCTTGGTATTGCAGATAACTCTCGACCTGAAAGAAGGTGCCGAAATCGCGGTCGACAAGTTCGAGGAAAGCGGGATCAGCCGTCAACCACTCGGGGCGCTTCTCACGTCCGAACTTGGCGTCCATGAGCTGCTGCGAAAGGTAGGTGATGTGCGCGAGTTTACGGGCGCTGGAAAGTCCCTTGCTGGGCAGGTTCTCATTGTCATAGTAGTCGCCGGTGTTCCAGTGCGGATCCGCAATGATCGCATGCCGTCCGACGATGTCGAAAGCGAGCGCTTGCGAGTTCAGGCTGGCGGCCGAGGCGACCACCATGGCCTTGTCGATCTCACTGGAGTAACGGATCAGCCACTCGAGGACCTGCATGCCGCCGAAGCTGCCGCCGATGACCCCGGCCAGCCGCGTGATGCCGAGCTGCCGCAGGAAAAGGCGGTGAACCTCGATGATGTCGCCGACCGTGATCTTGGGAAAGGCGGAGCCGTAGGGTTTGCCGGTGGCGGGGTTGAGCGACGAAGGGCCGGTCGTGCCTTTGCACCCGCCGAGGATGTTGGCACAAATGACCTGATAGTGGTCGGTGTTGATGCCCTTGCCGGGGCCGATCAAACCCTCCCACCAGCCGTTGGGCTCGGTTTCGCCTGGCCGGAGGCCAACCACATGGGCGTCGCCGGTCAGCGCATGGCAGACGAAGACCACGTTGCGGTTGTCGGGTGTGATCGCGCCGCACCGTTCATAGGCAACGTCGATTTCAGATAGAACGCCACCTTTTTCTAACCGGAAACCCTCTGCAGGGAGATTCAGTTTGATGATGTGCGGTTCAACAAGGCCGACCGTTGCTTCAGTGTGTGTGTCTTCGCGCATGTGTCTTTCGAAATACGGGACAAAAGAATATCACGGGGGTGGGTTTTTCGCTACATCAAACAGCCTTGCATTTGTAACGCGCATTTGTAACGCGCGCATCCACCATTTGCCTGGCCGAGGGAGTCGGCGTTCGCGCGGCGATCGAGGCCGACTGGCTGCGGCAGGAGCAACGCCGGGGCACCGACCCGGCTGACCCGGCCGCGCTCGAACGGGTGGCCCGGCGCGGGCGGTGCCTGGCCGATGATCTTGAGGGCCGCGGCGCGGCCGAGGCGGCCCAGCGCGCAAGAGCGACGCTCGATGCCGTGGAACAGCGAGCACGGAACATCCTGAAGGAGTGTCGCCGGCCGGATGCGGGTGGCCCCAAGGGCTTTCATCTCGTCGGCGCGGCCGTCGTCGGCGGCGGAGCCGATTTCGATTCGGATCGGGTGAAGGGAAAGGACTGGACCTATTCGCCCGACGATAGCGCAAGGCTCGGCGGACTCCGTACGCTATCGTGGGACGACCAGGAAGTGCTCTACCGCTTTCGCAACTTGGGCGGCGATGCTCCGCACCGGCTGCGATTGGTGTTCGCCAGCAACACGCGCCGAGCCCAGGCAGTGGCGGTGAACGGGCGCGAACTGGATCGGTTCATCCTGGAAGCATGGCGCGTGACCGAGCGGTGGTTGGACGTACCGCGGGAAGCTACCGTCGGCGGCGAGATGGAGCTTGCCATCCGCACCACCGGAGCGAACAACGTCATCGTATCAGGCATCGAGCTATGGGGCCCGCAATCGCCTGCTGACCAGGCACGGGCGGCCCGATTGGAAGCGCGGCGCAAGGTGCTCGCCAGTTCGGAAGAGGGGTATGTTCCGGCCTTGCGACCGCTGTACATCGAGGCGCGCTGGGCCGTGCGCGAATTGGCCTTTGCCAACCCACTGCTGGATTTCAGCGAAGTCGTCTTTGTCCGGCGACCCTGGCCCGCCATCAACCACCAGTGCGCGCACCGGGTTGGCGCGTCTCAGCAGCCGGGCGCGAGCCTTTGCATCCTGAAAGGTCTGCGACCTGATGCCGAGGTGCTGGATCTCACGGGCCCGCGGCTGGCTCCAGGCGGGATCGGCCGTTTCGATCTGTCTTTTGACGCCCAACGGATCGTTTTCCCCTATGCCGCGCCGAGGACGCCGCCCATGGGTTATGGCCTGCATGAGCAGGCCAATCCCCGCCGGCGGGGCGGACCGTGCCAGATGTATGACATCTACGAGATCGGCGTGGACGGAAACGGGTTGAAACAACTGACCCGCCTTCCCGACGCCGAGGACACCGAACCCTGCTATCTTCCCGACGGCCGGATATGCTTCACCTCATCGCGGGCTGGCAGGCTCGTGCAGTGTGGCGACTGGGCGCTGGCGTGCGGGCTGTACACGATGAACCCCGACGGTTCCGGCGTGAACTGCATCACGGAACC
>CAZXVN010000509.1:0-5271 GCA_964643945.1 uncultured Lentisphaeraceae bacterium
GTCCGCCCAGACCCTGCTGAGCAATATCGAACTCATGCGGCTTGAATTGCCGGGTGATGATATGACACCCCGCGAGCGGATCGAGCAGTGTTATGAAGCCGTCACTGAGTTGTGTGACCTGTTGAAGATGATGAAAGTCAAGAATCTATACGCCGCAGAGCCGTATTTGCCTTCCCATGCCGACTCTCAGGGCATCCTGAGCTTGAGTGGGCAGCAGGGCGGGCAATGCGTGACAGGCGTCTGATGGGCAACGGCATTAAGCCGGAACAGGAGCGTGCGGAATGAGAGCAAACAGAGAACGGGGCATGACTCTGTTGGAGGCGTTGGTGGCGATGGGCGTGTTTGCCTTGGTGATGATGGCCACGTTCCCCCTGGTCGACCAAACGATGTCGCGGTTTCAGATGTCGCGCGATCACTACGTGGCCGCGACGATCTGTCAGGCGCGCATCGAGCGCGCACGGGGGGTGCCGTATGCCGATCTGCCGCTCCTGGCCGAGTCGGGAGCACAGGTGGATGACTACGGCAACCTTTCAGTTCCCGGCGGACGGTTCCGGCGCACGACCACCGTGGTGACGAACACCCCGGTCGCGGGCATGACCATGCTGACGATGGAGACGCAGATCTGCCTCTGCACGAGGTGGGGTTGGCGCAAGCATTTGCATCCCCTCCGGCAGGGAAAAATGGTCTGTCAATTTACAGATGAAAAGGAGGAAATGGCATTCCTCTTTACCGAGTACAAGAAATGAGGCCAACGATGCGCAAAGCCTTTACACTTTTGGAAACTGTTTTCGCGACTGCGGTGGTTTCAGCCGTCATTGTCGCGGCCATGGGATCATGGCTTTTGTTTATGAACAAGACCAACCGCGCCAACACGCAGGCCTCGCTGGACCTTGACGCCCGCAAAGTGGTTGAGCGTTTCCGCGCGGAGATGCGCAACGCGGCGCGCGAGACGATCATCTTTTACCCGGAGCGACAGGCCCCCTACAAGGCCGTGGGGTTCGCCTTGGCTTCGGACTCGGACGGCGACGGACTGATGGATATGGACGCGACGGGCTCGAACATCCTCTGGCGGCAAACCGTGGTCTACCACGTCTATGAGCGCAAGCCGACGCAGATGCGGCGCACGGTCTTTTCCAACCGCAACGCAGGCGCCTCCTACAGCGACTACTACGGACAGGTCGGAAAGGTGGCGGTCTACGGGAACGGTGCGAACGCCTGCCTGCCCGGCGAGGCCACCCAGACCTATGTGCTGTTCGAGAATCTCTTTACAGGAAAACTGTGGCATGCGGAATCGACCTTCGACGGGTACGATCCCGCATCCAACACCCTTGACCGGACCACCTTCGGCTCCATGTCGCTCGCTCCCGGCGCGCATACGGTCGCCTTTACCGTGGCCGACAAGCACCCCTCCTCTACAGGCAAACGCATCCGCGTGGACCAGATCAGCGCGGGCGTGTCCGGCTGGCCGCTGGAGGCCGAACTCTGTTCAGCCTCCGGGATCTCCTCCGCGCCCATGTTCGTCGGCGTCGGGTTGGCAGGCGCGGCCTATGCGCGCGCCGCCGCCACGGCGGCGAACGGCGATGCTGTTTCAATGACCGTCTACAATGACGCGATCGAGGAGTGCGGGTTCATCGGCAAGGGACGCAACGTGGCCTTTTCGAATACGGTGGTGCGGTTCGACGAGACCCTCACCCCTGCCGGTTTTCCGCAGGGCGTGTATGCGACCAAACTGGACGGGCAGTTCAAAACGGCCTGGTGGGCCAGCGAGCAGGCCTTCAATCAGAGTTCCGGCGGACGCGATCCGACGTCAACGGATACGTTGTATATGCCCACAAACTGTGTGATCCGTGTTCCTGTGCGCGGCGCGTTTGTCAGGGAAAGCGGCTATGGCCCGGTGTTCCGCATGTACCGTTCGGCGTACAACTACAATCTGCAGGTTCTGAACCCTGCCTATGCGCCTACCGATACGGTGACCAGCCCGGACATTGTCGACACCAATACGCTGACCCGGTTGGAGTTTTACCAGAACGGGGTAAAAAAGGCAAATTGGGCGGCTTGCGCTGCGGGTGGCCTGGAACTAAGACCCGCGAAGGGGCAACTGGTGCCGCTGTCTGCGGGCAAGGACTATCTTTTCTCGTTTCAGGTTACGGTTCAGACTGTCAATACCGACGGCATACGCGCCTTCCGCATGGACAATAGCGCGGGTTGGGCGTGCTGGGTCATCAAGGGCGGTAACGCGGCCACCGCGATGCAGGGCGTATGGTCAACGGTTCCAGGGCTCGATTATGTGTCCAAAAGGGAATCGGGCATGTCCAGGCTGTGCCTGCCCGGGCTGGTGAACATGGCGGTCAATTTCGCCGACGGAGGCGATTATGTGTCGCATCCGTTCGATACGCGCACCTCGGCTGGAAAAGAAAAAACGTTTGCGTGGGATGCCGATGTGCCCACCGGCGCGACGCTGGTGATGTATGCGCGCTCGGGCAATACGCTCGCTGCGGACGGCTTCGGGATCGCCGATGCGCCGGAGTGGGCGAGTGTGGGGGCCGTGGCGAACGGCGGGGTGGTGCCGAGCGGCTCAGGCCGGTACATGCAATTCCGTGCTGTGTTTCAGTCCGCGCCCTTCAGTGTGTTTCCAGAAGCGACGGGCGGAACCGTCGCAGGGCCCTACTGCAAAGCCACGCCGCGGCTGCGGCATGTGCTGATCAAATGGGCCGGCGAAGAAAAGTATGTGGACATTGTCGCGAATCTGCTCAAAGGGCCCGATTGCGGGATTTTCAAGGTGGAGGTGGATGGCAAGCCGCTGGTCCGCGGGGTCACCATGGAGATCGAGATCTACAAGGATATTCTGACGCAAGGCGGCATGAGGACAGAGCGCCTGCGCTCAGCCATGATGGCCGAAATCGAGCCGCGCAACAGCCAGAAGAAGTAAGGGCGGAGTGATGGAGTTCTGGAGTGACGGGATGAAGGAGGCAGGTATGAGAATGAACGTAGAGGGGAGAAACGGTTCAGCCATGCTGACCGTGCTCGGCATTGTTTCGGTCGTCTCGATCGTGTGCGGCATGCTCGGCGTGACCGCCCTCAATCAGGCGCGCTCGTCTCAGGTCACCCGCGACATGCTGAAGGCTCGCACGATCGCGGAGTCTGGGCTGAACAAAGCGTACCATGCCATCAAGGAGAATTTTCCCTTGGTGAAGGGGTATCAGCTCACGGAATCTTTTGACGGGGGCATCTATAAGATTCGCTCGGTCGAGTTGACGGGCGTAAGCCCGAACCGGGCACAGCTCTTCGGCGAGGGGGTTTACGGGTTGGGCAGGGTCGTCGTGGCCGCCGACGTGGAGAACCGCCCGCTGGTGACAGGGGACGAAGACGGCTCAGACGATTTTTTTGAGCTCGACTATGACCTGCTGGTGGGCGGGGTGCTGAAGCTGAGCGGTAATTTCTATGCCGACGTTACGAAAATCCACTCCAACGGGTCGGCTGATTTAGGCGGCAGCGCCAACCTCGGTTCGGAACAAGTTGTCGTCTCCAGCGCCGGCACTGCGGCGTGGAAGAAACAACCCGCCAATGTGACGCTCCTGTCCCAGCAGCCGGCGCAGGAAATCTTTTCGGATGCCCTGGCAGCCGCCCTTGACGCACTGAAGGCTTATGCGGTGGCCAACAAAGCGGTCTATGCGAGCGGCGCGGCCATTCCGTTCGAGCCGCCGGGCGGCATCGCTTATTGCACCGGTCCGGACGATGGCTGGAGCGGCGACGGCAAGGGCTGCTTCATCTTCGAAGGCGTGTTTAGCGGCAAGCATCTGAATGTGGAAT
Source organism: uncultured Lentisphaeraceae bacterium (assembly GCA_964643945.1). Classification (GTDB taxonomy): domain Bacteria; phylum Verrucomicrobiota; class Kiritimatiellia; order RFP12; family UBA1067; genus JAHFSX01. The sequence goes on from CAZXVN010000509.1 coordinate 3,811, forward strand.
CGGTCGACGGTTACCCGTCGCTCGTCGTGCTGAGCCCGAGCAGCTTCACGCTGAACGCGGGGACCGTGCTGAAAGGCGCGGTGATCCTGCCCAATTCAAGCCTCAAGTTCAACGGCCATGCGGCCATCTACGGGCCCCTTCTCGTCGGCCAGACGATGACGGGGCTTGGGACAGCGGATCTCTACGCCGGCAGCGGGCAGGGCTTCACGCTGCCGCCGAAGGAGTCGCAGAAGGACAGAGTGGTGATCACGGCGTGGCATTAGAGGCCGCGCCCGCCGCCTGCGGAGCGGGAACAAACACAGGGGTAACTTTCTTGAACGATTATGATTAGGAAAAAGATTACGATTATGAATGGAAGCGCCGCTTGCTAATCCTAATCGTATTCCTAATCGTGATTTGTTTGAAGTTGCCGACAGGGGAGCCGGGGACACAAGCATGGCGTTTACGGTGATTCCAGTGTCGGATGCGGTGATGTTGATCCGCGCGTTCGGGCTGTTGTTCAGCCAGGCAGGCATCTACGGGCCGCAGCATAATGTGACGCAAAGCGCGGCCCGCTGTGTTTTTGCGGAGATGGAGCGTGCGCTGAAGGCCTTCGGGCCGATCGAGTTCGCCGTGAGCGCGGACCGTATCATGATCAACGGGTCGGGCGAGGGCATCGCGGCGGTGGCGGGCAAGAACCTGTTCGACCGGATGACCCTGTATAAGGTCGGGGGTCTTCTGTTTTCACCCCCGTTGGACCCGCACGAGTTTCTGTCCTGCGTGAACCTCTTCAGCACGCCGCCGAACGCGCTTGCGGCCCAGGGCGGCCTTGAGGCGGCTCTGAAGAAGGCCGGGTGGCGCAGCATCCGGGTGGCGAATGTGGCGTACCAGCGGGTGACCGGCGAAGCGTCCGCAGTGCCGGCCGACAAGCCCCAGTCTCTGTTTTGCAAAGCCGAACCGGCCGCGCCGCAGGCGGTTGAGTCGGCGAAAAAACCGGTCAGGCCGGACGTGTTGGACCTTTCCGCCGATTGGGCCGGAGCCGTGTCGGCAGGCTCAAACACCGGCTCTGACGATTCTGACCGTCCGGACGCGAATCCGGCACTGTCGCCGCGTCGGCAACGGGCCACGGCGCTGGCCGCGATGCTGCGCAGCGCCGCCGAGGAACTGGAGAAAGGGATGGAGCAGGGCGGTCCGGCCTTGTCGCAGCACGAGGTGACCCGTGCGCTCGATCAGGTCCGCGACGCCCTGTCGGAGGTGGTGGACGGTTCGCAGCGCGACATATCGGTCTTGGCCAGCCAGGTGGAAGAGGACAGCAAAACGATCGCCAGTATCGAGTCCGCCGCCCAGCGGCGGGGCATCGGGCTGAAGCTCACGCGCGGCGAACTCGTTCAGCGTTATGCGGAGCTGAATCAGGAGATCCTGCAGCCGCTGACCGTTTCGACCGGCGTGATCGACATGTTGAATTCGGGGTGTGCCGGTGTC
>CAZXVN010000510.1:0-3965 GCA_964643945.1 uncultured Lentisphaeraceae bacterium
AAGGCTGTAATCGGCAACCATGGACGGCGTCAGCCGGTCGGTGCCGGCGAACGTCACGCTGTCGCCCGAGTATCCCGGCGCCGCCCCGCTGGCCCAGTTCGGCTGGGTGGACCAAAGGTCGTCCGCGCCCGCGCCGTTCCAAACCTGACTGCCGACAACGACCGTGAGAGTTAAGAACGCCGAACCCTCAAAGCCCTCGTCATCCTTAACCGTGACAATCAAGGTCTTGACACCAAAGCCGATCCCCGCGCCCACCGTCACCGTATTGGTATAATCGGTACCGGTTGCAAGGCTCAGGGGCAGTGCGGCCGGCCCGCCGATCGCAGTCGTGTCCAAAGTCACGCTGGTGATCGGGGTGCTGAGGGGCGTGACGGTGACGGTGACGAGCGCGGACTGGTTGTGCGTCACCGTGGAGGGGTTGACCGAGCCGGTGGCCAAAAGAACTCGGGAGTCGTAGTGCAACACTACGTTGTTCCCGTTCGTGAGCACCCTGAAAAACCCAAAGTTCAGAGGGGCAACGTCAAATACCGGAATGCGGTTCGGTTCACCAGCGACGCTCGCTCCCGAGATCAGCACGTAGTCTGTGTTGGTTTCCAGATTGACCGAGGTGTTGGGCGCTTTGATGTGGAAGACCGTGCTGTTCAGCTCGACGGTGCCGGCGACGCTGATCAGATCGTTGGAAGCGCTGCTCGTCACACCCACATCCAGATAGCAGAGCGCCCCGGCTTGAAGCGTCAGGGTGCTGCCGAGGGTGTTCGTGCCGGTGCCGCCGTCTGTCCCGGCATAAAGCCTGGCGCCGGAGTTCACGGTTACCGCGCCGCCGATCGTGCCACTGCCACCGAGCCCGCCGGAGGCGACGGTCACCGCGCCGTTACCCAGCGAGCCGTTCACCAGCAGCGTCCCGTTGCTGACGGCTGTCGGGCCGCTGTAGGTGTTGGTCCCGCCGAGGGTCAGCATGCCGCTGCCGGTCTGGGTGACGGCGCCCGACCCGCTGATGGCGCCGGAAAGCGTCTGCGTTGCGGAGCTGTTGTAAAGGAAGAGGGCGTCGTTGGCAAGGTTGGCGGTGTAGGTGCCGCCGCCCAGCTTGCCGCTGCCGTCGATCTTCAGCGTGCCGTTCGTCACGACCGTCGCGCCGCTGTAGGTGTTGGCGCCGCTGAGCGTCAGCATGCCGCTGCCGGCCTGGGTGACGGTGCCCGTCCCGCTGATGCTGCCGGAAAGCGTTTGCGCGGCGGAGCTGTTGTAAACAAAGGCTGCGTTGTTGGCCATATTGGCCGCATAGGGGCCGGTGTCGCCCAACTTGCCGCTGCCGCTGATTTTCAGCGTTCCGGCGGAAAGCGTGATGGGGCCGGCGAATGAGTTTACGCCGCTGAGCGTGAGGATGCCGTTGCCGGTCTTGGTGAAGGTGCCGGTTCCCGGACCCCACACGCCTGAGGACACCGTGAGGTCGCTGGCGGGGTCGGTGCCGCGGGCGACATCGAAATTCACGCCCAGATTGTTAAGGTTTAGCCCCGCCACTCCGGTGATGAGGTTCTGCGCCCCGCCCGTGGTTCGGAAGGTGTTCGCCACCCGAGTGACCCAATTCACCCCCGCCCCGACGGTGATCGTCCCGCCGCCCGTACTGCCGAAGGCGAACGTCTTGTTGCCGAAGTCGCACCGGCCACCAGTGATGCTCAGTGTGGAACCGTTGTTGATGTATATGGTGCCGCCGCTGTAGATGTATTCGAAGGAATTGCTCCAAAACTCCAGTACGCCGCCGTTGATCGTATCGCCGGTGTAACTGTTCCATTGACCGTTAAGCGTCAGCTTGCCCGCGCCTTCCTTGACCAGGCCGGCACCGGCAGAGCTGGAGAGGATCGAGGAGACGGTGCCGGTGCTGCCGGCGTTGACCGTGATGGTCGGAGTCGTGCCGGCGAGGTTCAGGGTGCCGCTGGCCACCGTGAAGCCGTAGGCACCGGTGTTGCCGAAAACCAGGCCGTTGATCGTCCACGGCGTGGCATTCACGGTCACCGTGCGGTTGCCGGTGATGGCGTTGGTGAAATACGCCACGCCGGTCGTCCCGGTGGCGGCGATCCCGCCGTCCCAGTTGCCGCCGGCCGACCAGTTGCCGGCGGCGCTATTGGTCCAACTGGCTGTCTGATCGGCACGCGCGCCGCCCGCCGCGAGCGTCATTGCCGCGACCGCCAGCAGCGTCGCCCCGCCGGGGGCGCATTGTTTCCCGAATCCCCTTGCCGTCTCAAGCATCTGCATGAACTTCATCGCCTCGTCTCCTTTTGTTTTTGCCCGCGGAAAATTTTTCCGAAGCAAGACCACTCGTTCAGTCACACGATGCGATTGTTTCACAATTCATGAAAACCGTCTTGTCGCATGTTTATGCGACAGGGCGCCGCTGTCCCTTTCCGGGACGCGCGGCCCCGGTTCCGGACGTCAGGCACGCGACCGGTAATGCGCGACGGCTTCCTGCCGGGAATGGACGTGCAACTTGCGGTAGATGCGCCGGATGTGCTCGTAGAAGGTGTTGATGCTGACGCCGAGTTCGACCGAGGCCTGCTTGTACAGGAAGCCCTCGGCGAGAAGCTTCAGGACCTGCCGCTCGCGCTCCGACAAGGCCGAGGCCTCATCAGCCCCGGCGGAAACATCCGGCCTTCGCCGGAACGCGGCCACCACCTGCCGGGCAATGCTGCTGCTCATCGGCGCGCCGCCCTGGGCCACGTCCCTTACCGCGTCAATCAACTGCTGGGCGCGGACGGGCTTGAGCAGGTAGCCGGAAGCGCCCGACGCCAGCGCCTGGAAAATGGTTTCCGTGTCCTTGTACACCGTCAGCATGATGATCTGCGCCTCGGGCAGGAGGCCGGCCAACTGGCGGACACACTCCACGCCGTTCATGCCTGGCAGGTTAATGTCCATCAGGACCACGTCGGCCGGCCTCAGGGTCAGCCCTGCCACCGCTTCCTCCCCGCTGCCGTAATCCCCCACGCACGCCACTTTCTCCGTCTGGCGCAGGATCTTGACGAGGCTGAGCCGGACACCCGCATCGTCCTCGACAACGGCGACGGCCAGGGCTGGGGGTTTCCTTGACATTACACTTTCACCTCCACCGTCACGGTCGTCCCTTGGCCGGAAAGGCCCGCTATGTCAATCGTCCCGTCCAGTTCCTGCACGCGACGCCGCATGTTCCGCAGCCCCTGCCCTCCCCCGGGCCGGCCCTTGCCGGCGGCTTGCGGATCGAAGCCCCGCCCGTCGTCGGCGATGACGATGCGAAGCCGCCCCGCGTCCAGGCTCATCGCCAGCCGCACGGTCGCGGCCCCGGCGTGCGTGAGGACGTTGCGCAGCGCTTCCTTGACCACCAGAAAGAGATTGTGCCGCAGGGTGGGCGACAGCCGCACGTCCGGCCAGCACTCCGGCAATGACAGGCGGCACGCTACGCCCGCCGCCTGGAGGAAGTCCTGTGCGAATTCGCTGGCATAGGCGCCAAACCGCGTCAGGGTGTCGTTGTCCGGGTTCAGCGTCCACACGATCTCGTCCACCGAACGGGTCAGCGTCTGCGCGAAACGGAAAATGTTGTCCACATGGCCCCGCGCCTGGTCCGGCCGGTGAAAATTGGTCTGGGCCAATTCACTCAGCAAGGCAATCTGGGTGAGACTGGCGCCGAGGTTATCGTGGATGTCGCGGGCAATCCGGGCGCGTTCCTGCTCGACCGTATGCTGCTCTCTGAGCCGGGTAAACGCGACATACCGCCACGCCGCGAAAACCAGGCTCGCGGCCATCAGTCCGCAGAGCAGCCAGAACCAGCGTTGCCGCGTGACCGGCAGCGCAATGCCCAGTTCCAGCCGTTGCTCCGCGCCGTGCCGGCGGTCCCGGAGCGAGATCTGCCAGACGTTCTCCCCGGCGGGGCTGACCCCTTCCACCGCACAGCCCAACACCTCCCTCACCAACGGGCGGAACCGGCTGTACACAAACAGGTCGCC
>CAZXVN010000511.1:0-2626 GCA_964643945.1 uncultured Lentisphaeraceae bacterium
GTTCCACTCCGGGAACGTGTACATGGCGTTGACGCTGCCCCCCATGGCGCCCACGAAGAGGTTGTCGTCAATGTAGAGCTTCTTCCGCTCCAGCACGGCCGCCAGTAACTTGGCACGGCGGATGATCTGCGGATCGCCCGCAGTCTCGTCATAGATCTCGGCCATGATCCTGACCCGCTCGAAATCGACCTCGTAAGGAGTTGATCTGAGCTGCTCTTTCAGCCGGTCGACCCGGGCTTTGTCACTATTGACCTGTGCTGTGGAGCACGTCTTTGTAGCATTTGCGTTTTTCATGCGTTTTGTTCCTTTGGTTTCGACTGTGAATCACGATAGAAAACCGTTAGAAGGCCACCGCCGCCTTGAACCAGACATAATCGCCTTCGAGGCGGTTTTCCACGTCCAGCTCCGGCAGCCACTTCAGCTCAAGAGCCACGGTGGTATCGGCGAACTTGACGATATAGGAGAGCACCGGGCCGACGCCGTAGGTCTTGCCTTTAAAATCTCCCAACACCGCGCCGGCGCCGCTGTCGCCGGTGATCTGCTCGTAGTAGTAGCCGTTGGCGCCGACGCCGCCAAAGCCCTTGCCGAGCGGAAAATGCTGGGCGAGCGTCATGTCGAGATGCGCCTGCTCGCCGGTCTGGTAGTCGGTGTCCGGGTTCTCGGTGTTGAAGTCCACGCCGGCAAAGGCGGAGGCCTCGATCCCGTTCTTGCTGCCGAGGTAGCTGAGCGAGGCGCCGGGCTCGAACGTCCAGTAGTTCATGCCCACGTTCGCCAGGTCGTTCTCGTCGTACTCGCCGGTCGGCGCGAAAACATAGAGGTGGGCATCCCAGGTCAGGTCGCCTTTCTTCCAGACGAGGTTAAACGGCGCCAGGATGATGTCGCCCAGCCCCTCGGCGCGGTCGGAGACCTCTTTCGTTTTGCTCAGCGGGCGCCGGACGGGGATGATGTTGCCGGGGCGCCGGGGGTTCCGTGTCAGGGTTCCGGAGACATCGACGTCGAGCCGCACGTAGGGGATCGCAATCCCCGCCGCATACCTCCCCCCGAGCAGCTCGAGGGTGCTTTGGTAGAGGAACATGTGGATGTTGGCGTAAAGGTCCGCATCGACGCCGGCCGCGAGGTTCAAACCCAAGGGCAGACCCTTTTTCGCGGAGGCGTCGCCGCCGTAGTAGAGGGTCATGTTCTTGTAGGCGAAGCCGGGCTCATAGGGACACGCGTCGATGAACGATGACGTCATGCCCGGAATGTAGTGGCCCATGCCACCCTCCTCGGCGCAGAGTGCCAGCGGCAGGGTGGCTAAGCAGTACAGGATCGCGAGGCTTTTGCGTGTGGACATGATCGTTGCTCCTTATCGTGTGTTTAGGGTCGTTGTTTGCCCGGTTCTTTTCGCCAACAGCATCCGCATAAAAGGCGTCGCCCCTTGGAGGGTGAAGCCCGCGTCCATCCAATGGAGCAACTCCGCGACAGCCCCCTCGGAGCATGTTTCCAGATCGCTCAGGCTCAGCGCGGCAGGCGCCGTGACGGACGACAGCACCCGGCGCACCTCTTCGACGTCCGAGTCGGCCAGCCGTCCGTCCAGCGTCACCACGGTGTGATCCCGCGTCTTCTGTGTCGTGATGCGGAACATAGGATGTTTAATTTCGCATATGTTGTGCCAGAATCAGAAAAGGCGGACGAAAAGGGTCTGCGGAGGGAACAGCGAGGGCTACGGACATTGATTGAAGAAAGCTACGGATTTCGCGGACAGCGCGGAAGGGTTTCGACAACTTCACTGTTTTAACCACAAAGAGCACAAGGAGCATAAAGGTCAACTTCTTTCCCCGCGGTCACGCGTCCGGTTTCAATTTCTATGTGTTCTCTGCGTTCTTTGCGGTAAAAGTTATCCCAAAGAATTTGCCTTGCGCGGCGCATATGACCACCGAGGGGTTGACATATCAACCGAATTGGGGTTACATATCAACCGGTTGAAATTTCTACCGGAGGTTTATTATGACTATCGAGAACCCGCTGGTTGCGCCGGAGGAGAGCACAGTCCTTGCCCTCAAGGATGAGCTGGGGCGTGTCCGGCGCGAAGCGCGGCTGGAGCGAGACAAGTTCTGGCAACTGGCGACTAGACCCAATGCCGTTGTTGGCGAGGGCCTGGTTACCGAGAGCGGCATCCAGTTGACGTTTATGGGGGACGTTCCTCCCGAGACGAAGTTGGGTCTGGCCCCCGGCACGATACCCAGAACGATCGACCAGCTTCTGGCTTTGATGCACCCGGATGATCACGAGCACTACATCCAGACCATCACGCACGGACTGGCCACAGGCGAGCCGTGGAACGTGATTTACCGTCTGTCGGATAGTCATGGCGGATGGCGCTGGATCGCGGGCAAGGCAGTGTCGGTGGGCGTCCGCGATGGTAAACATACCGATTGGATCTTCGCCGCCCACGATTTCACGGCCCAAAAGGATGCTGAGGCGTCGCTCTCCCAGTCACTGAAAGATTTGCCTCCTCACCAGAATTCATGGGCGAACACCGGTTCGGGTAATTTTCCAAGTTGATGCATGACAGCGATTTGTAAAACATCGAAGCTTCGAAAGCCAAAGGCTTTTCTGATGGTCAGTTTGAATTTGTTGTTGGAGG
>CAZXVN010000512.1:0-4390 GCA_964643945.1 uncultured Lentisphaeraceae bacterium
CTGCGCAATCCTGGAGCGTCTGGCGGGCTCGCACATGGCTCGCACCGGGCCGCTCAGCACGGCCGGGACGCTGGCAACCATGCGCTGACAACACCGCTGCCCGTGACACACGTGTCCCTGATCGCGTGAACCGATACTGGTGCGATCGTGGGCACGCGCCGGACACAATGTCCGGCGACGTACGACACGGGCTCTCCAGCCGCGACCGGACGGCCAAGAGGCCAACCGCGCGGAGCACCAGCCGGACGGGCTGGAGAGCCACGGAGAGGAGACGCTGCGTTAAGCCGCTTCATGGGCGCCAGGGACGCCGGTGTGCTCGCCGACGAAGTCCTGCCAGGATTCCGACAGTTCGCGGCGGAGTTGGCTAATCCGGCCCTCACACACGCCGAACTTGCGGGCGGCATCGCTGGTGCGATTGCCGATGGCCAGAAACTGGGCGACCTGGCGGTTGCGGCGCGGTAAGCGGCGAAGCCAGGCGGCGAAATCCAGCCGGACGCGAACAACGTCGGCAGGCCCGACGTGCCGGTCTTCGATGACGATCTCCTTCCATTCGTTCACTTCGCGGTCAAACTGATCCAGCCGCTCCATGCGGACGCCCTTCTGCCGCTGACAGTACGTTGAGGAGATGTCCTTGCAGTTCAGCGGGCGGCCCAACATGCGACCGTCCTTGGTCTGGGCGACCGCGAAACGGGCTACGACACTCGGGTAGACCAAGTCGAGCTTGTTCAACTCCGCCAGCCGGGCGACGGCGGAGCAGGCATTGCAGATCGAGTTCTGCACGGCCTCTGCCCTGGCCTCGGGATCAAGATGTCTGAAGGTGATGCGGGCGTGCTGCCGGACAGTAGGCAACACGGACAAGAAGGCAGCGTGCCACGCGGGCACGGGGCGCTTGCGCGCGGATCGGGGTGCGGTACAAACCATGGGGGGACCTCCGGGAAGTGGCCACCCCAGGCACGAGGCGGCCGTGTGGGGAGAACACGTGCCGCCCCGCGCCGTGCGAGGCAGACAAATCAATCGCCCGAATGTCCGCGATCAGGCCAACTGGCCGTCGATCATGGAGTTTTCGAGGCGAAAAGCCAGAGTCCGCGATGTAAGCGGCCTCACCATGGTCTTATGGCGCGAAATCGACCCCGTTTTAGCCATGTGGGACTTTGACCACGCACGGCGGACGCTGGTTTTCGCAAGGCAGCGTGGCGGGTACAATCAATCGAGCACGGGCGGCACGAGAACCCCGATGGAACCCCGACATGTCTCTGACCCGCGACCAAGCATTGCAGCAACTTCACGTTTGGACCACCAACCCCTCACTCCTGGGCCATGCCCGAGCCGTGGAGATCGTCATGCGGGCGGCAGCGGGCAAATATGGCGGTGCTGGTGCCGACGCAGAGAAATGGGCGATCACTGGCCTACTCCACGATGCCGACTACGAACAGTGGCCCGAAGACCATCCCAAGCGTACCGTCGATTGGCTCCGGCAGCAGGGTGAGGAAGACATCGCCTACGCCGTCTCGTTTCACCAGACGGCCTGGGCGCTGCCGCCGAAGACGATGATGGACAAGTGCCTGCTGGCCTGCGACGAACTGGCGGGCTTCGTCATCGCATGTTGCTTGGTGCGGCCCGAGGGCATCACCACCCTGGAACCCAAGAGCGTGAAGAAGAAGCTCAAAGACAAGGCGTTTGCCGCCAAGGTGGACCGGCAGATCATTCGCAGCAGCGTCGAATTGTTGGGCGTGGACATGGATAGTCACATCCAGTTCGTGACCGAAGCATTGAAGCCACACGCTGAAGAGTTGGGGATTACTGGAAAGAAATAGAAAGGAAGACCATCATGTCTCATCAAGGCAACGGCCATTTTCCGTGGGAAAGCGGCAAGAAGATGCGAGCAGCGGCTTACTGTCGTGATCTCGACGCCAGCCGATTCCTGCCCTTTGAGGAAAAGTTCTCGAACTTGCTCGCTATGTGCGAGGAGGCGAAAAAGGGCGAGTTCGAGATCGTCATCGTGGCAAAGCCGGAAATCCTGGGTGACGACTACGAGGAACTGGTCGGAAATCTGCGGCGATGTGCCAAGGCCGGGCTGCTGATCGCCATTGCTGAGAAGAAGGCACCGTGACCCATGCCCGTTCTCCGTTGCACCAACAGGCTGCTGACCGACATTGACGATTCGCCGCTGGCAGATTCCGCTCATTCTGCTTCACCACTTGGAGACTGGTACGGACATCTCTTCACCATCACCCGCCGCAAATGCGTCATGTTTATCAACGAACCGACGCTATTCGTGTGCCCTGCCTTCGATGTTGTGAAGGCCAACTACCGCGACATTGCTCCGTTCTTCCGCAAAGTATTGACCTGGGCATTGCGTGAGACGTTGTTTTCCGAATCTGACGTGGCCTGGATCATGGGCCTCCACAGTGAGTTGACGGTGGGCCGCACCGTCAATCGCAGCACCGTGGCATCACTCAACAACCGGATCGCCAATGCCAAGACCACCTTCCAGTGGCAGGGTGGCTTCGGATGCTGCAACATCACAGCCCTCGCGGTCCTGCTCAACCAAACACCAATGAAACCGATTGGCTACTCCAGCGGATACGAGCAGATGCGAGGTCTGGTGGATAGGTGCTTGAACCGCCCAGCACGGGAGAAGGTCCGACCGGCCCCGCCACCGCCATTACCGCCCTGTCCGCAGTGCGGCAAGCCGCTCCTCAACTATGCGGCCCAACAGTGCTTTCAGTGCGGAGCGGATTGGCACGCCAACAAGCAAGTAATTTCAGAGTAATTCCATGCGTCTCGGCCTGTGCTGCATCTTTCGGAATCAACCCATCAAGTTCCGCACCACCACGGCGACGGCCATCAAGCGTTTGTCCCGTGACGAGGGCCGGAAGAAACTGGCCGACCTCTGTGCCGCCAATGCTGCGGCCCTGATGGAGGCATTGCAGTTCTGTGCGGCCAACGGCATCAGTTGTTTCCGTGTCAATAGCCAGATTCTTCCGCTCAAGACCCATCCCGAGGTAGGCTACGACTTGGCGGAACTGCCCGGTGGGCGGAAGATCGTGAGCCAGTTTCGGAAATGCGGGGCTTTTGCCAAAGCTGCTGGCCTGCGGACCACCTTCCACCCCGACCAGTTCGTGGTGCTGAACTCACCAAAGCCCGATGTGGTCGAGCAGTCGATCCAAGAGATCGAGTATCAGGCAGAAGTCGCCCAATGGATCGGTGCCGATGTCATCAACATCCACGGCGGCGGTGCCTATGGCGACAAGCAGACGGCGTTACGGACGTTTGCGAAGAATCTCGCCAGATTGTCCAAGAAAGCCCGCAAGTTGGTGACACTCGAAAACGACGACAAGGTGTACACGCCCGCCGATCTGTTGCCGATCTGCAAGGCCGAAGGCGTGCCGCTCGTCTACGATGTCCATCATCACCGTTGTAACCCCGATGGCATGAGCGTCGAACAAGCCACCAGGAAAGCACTGGCGACATGGAACCGGGAGCCACTGTTCCATATTTCCAGCCCGCTGGAGGGCTGGAAGGGGCCGAAGCCCCATCGGCACCACGACTTCATCGACGTGAAGGATTTCCCGAAATCCTGGCGACGAAAGAAGATCACCATCGAAGTCGAAGCCAAGGCGAAAGAAGTGGCGATAAAGAAGCTGCTTACGGACTTGAGGAATGAAAGGAAGACAGACGGAAGTTGGTTTGTCTATCTCTTGCGGTGTGCAGACGGCTCACTCTACACAGGAATTACGAATGATGTGCCCCGTCGAGTGGAGCAGCACAACGCCGGAACAGCATCACGTTACACCCGTAGTCGCCTGCCTGCCGTCTTGGTCTACCAGGAAGCACAGGCCAGTCACAGTCATGCCCTGAAAAGAGAGTTGGCAATCAAGGGCCTTTCACGCCAAGAGAAAGAGTCACTGATCCGGGCGGCTGGCCTGACCGCACAGCGGGTCGAAATCAAGTGATGTGACGACTTTCTCAAGCCAGATGTCGAGGCTCAGACATTGGAAAAGCCCACCCCGGCTTTGCCGGGGTGGGCCTGTCTTCACTCTCTAAAAGTAATCGTCCCTGTCCACGCCGTCAAAACCGACCTCCCCGCAGGCGGCACTTCTTAAACCGTTTGCCGGAACCGCAGGGGCAGAGGTCGTTACGACCGAGCTTCTCGCTGAGTTCCTTGTCGCTGTGGACGATACGAAGGCCGCGTTTGACCTGGGCCTCGGACGGGAATCCCCGTCGCCGCTTGCTCATCGGCTCGAAAAAAATGGCTGATCGTTGAAGTCGTTGGTGGGCATGGTACGGCTCCTTTCGAGAAAATGGGCCTGCTGAGAAGACACAGGGATGGGGAGGAAGGTTCGGGGGCGGCGGCGTCAGTGTTCGATCTTGCAGTTTGGCAATGCGT
>CAZXVN010000513.1:0-3872 GCA_964643945.1 uncultured Lentisphaeraceae bacterium
CGCGGGCCATCGTGTTGCTGACCACCCGGACAACCGCCCCGTTCGAGGGGGTGCGGTCGGTCTGCGAGGACACGGGCGGGCGGCTGTGGGCGGTCGTCTGGGAAAAAGGGGAGGTGGTGTGGAGCACGGGCCAAGGCTGGACACCCTTGTCCGCCAACGACGGCTGGTCCGTCTTGAGCGCCCAATGCGTGGCTGCCGATCCCGCGGGCGGCGTGTGGATCGGCACTTCCTCTGACGGGTTGTACGGCTGGCAAAACGGGAAGGTGACGGCCAGCCTCTCCACCACCAACGGGCTGGCCGGCAATTCCGTCAGCGCGCTGCTGACGGCCCCGTCTGGCGAACTCTGGATCGGGGCCGGAATGCCCGATGCGCCGCACTATGCGTTACAGCGCCGGGCGTCCGGGCAGCTCCGGACCTTCCCTCTGCCCGGCGGCAGCGGGCCGGTGGTGGCTTTGGCCCTCGACGCTGCCGGCGACTGCTGGGCGGCCACTTCCAGCGGGTTTCTGCTGCGGGTACGCGGGGATAGCCTCACGGACGAAACGAAGAACACGTTGGCGGAAGCACCCGCGATCCGGACGCTGCTGGCCACGCCGGACGGCAGCTTGTGGATCGGCTATGGCGGCATGGGTCTGGGGCGCTTGAAAGCCGGGCGCTTCAGCCTTTGCCGGATGGAGCAGGGGTTGCCCGACGACTACATCTCCCAGATTCTCCCGGACGGGCGCGGCCGGCTGTGGATCGCGGGCAACCGGGGTATCTTCAGCGTGCGCGAAAAGGAACTGGACGACTTCGCAGAAGGACGGGCCGCGCGCGTGCGGTCAATCAGCTATCGACAGAAAGAAGGGTTGCCGAGCTTGCAGGCCGGTTACGACGCCTGGCCGGGTGCGCTGCGCAGCGAGGACGGCCGGTTGTTGTTCCCGATGCAGTCCGGAATTGCCGTCGTGTATGCGGACGACATCCAATTGAAACTGGAACCGCCACCCGTGGTCATCGAGCGGGTGACCGTCGACGGCAAGACCGTGGCGGCTTACGGGGCGGGCGAGTTCCTGACAGGCTCAAACTCCTTGGCCCCTCTCGAACTCGGCCAGAGCGGGGCGCACCTACACCTGCCGCCGGGTCAGCGTCAGGCCGAGTTTGTTTTCACGGCGCTGAGCTTCACGATGCCGGAGGCCATCGGCTTCAAGTACCGGTTGTCCGGCCTCGACGCGAACTGGGTCGACGCCGGCGCGCGGCGGGTGGCCGCCTATCCCCGCATTCCGCCCGGGCACTATCATTTTCAGGTGATCGCCTGCAACAGCGACGGCATGTGGAACGAAACGGGCGCGGCGCTTGCGCTGACCGCCGAGCCGCACAGGTGGGAGACGGTCTGGTTCCGGGTGGTCGGCCCGCTCGCGCTCTTCGGGCTGTTGGGGGGCTGGACTTTCCTGTGGCTGCGGCGCCGGAACCGGCTCCAGATCGAGCGCCTGGAGCTGCGGCAGGCCACGGAGCGGGAGCGGGCCCGCATTGCCGCAGACCTGCACGATGACCTGGGCGCGGGCCTGACGCAGATCAGCCTCAACGCCGCTCTGATCAAGAATCCGGCCGTGACAGCCGAGGTCGCGGGCAACCTGTTGCAGGAGATCGACCAGCGGTCAAGGGAGTTGGTGACGGCGCTGGACGAAATTGTCTGGGCCGTCAACCCCAAGAACGACACCGTGCCCTCCCTGGTCAGGTACCTGTGTCAATTCGCCCAGAATTACCTCGTGCCGAATGGCATTGTCTGCCGGCTGGAGGTGGTGCCGGATTTGCCGGACGCGCCGCTGGGGGCGGAGCAACGGCACAATTTGTTTCTCGCCTTCAAGGAAGCGCTGCACAACACGCTGCGGCACTCCGGGGCCAGCCAGCTCAGGCTCGCGGTCGCGGCCGACGCGCAGACCCTGTCGGTGACGCTGGCCGACAACGGCCGCGGTTTTGTGCCGAGTTCCGCAGCGGAAGGTGCCGATGGCCTGGGCAACATGCGGACACGCCTGACACGTTTGGGAGGGAGCTGTGTGGTGACCAGCGTGCCCAACCAAGGCACGACAGTCGTTTTTTGTCTGCCGCTCGTGCTCAGCAAAGAGGTATGAAAAAAGCCAACAAAGCTGCGGGAACGCCGCCTGAGCCCGAGGCTCAGAATAGTTCCAAAGTGCCATTGCGCCGCGACGCCGGTGATCCTATCATTACCACCAAAGAACGCAGCGTACCCAAGATGAACACCCAGCCCATTTTTTATTCACAGACTCCTGCCGCTGCCGCAACCGCCGAGGTTGGAGTGGCTTTGGTCGAAGACGACGACGGTCTGCGCCGCAGCATGGAACGGTTGCTGAATCTCTCGCCGGGTTTCCGCTGTGTGCTGAGCTGCAGTAACGGCGAGGACGCCTTGAAGCTCATTCCGCTCAGCCCGCCCGATCTGGTGCTGATGGATATCCACTTGCCCAACCGTTCCGGCATTGAATGCACGGCCCTGCTCAGGCAGCAACTGCCCCAGCTCCAGATCATCATGCTGACCGTCTACGATGACGCCGACACGCTTTTCAAGGCGCTGCGGGCAGGGGCCTGCGGCTATCTGCTCAAGCGCGCCCGGCCCGAGGAGATCCTCGAAGCCATCAGCGAAGCGCTGCGGGGCGGGGCGCCCATGTCCAGCGAGATCGCCCGCCAAGTCGTGGCGGCCTTTCAGGAGTCGGTGCCGTCCTGCGGTCAGGACGACGACCTCTCCCGCCGCGAGCAGGAAATCCTCAGCGATCTCTTGCGCGGCTTTTCCAACAAGGATATTGCCGCGAGTCTGTCGCTCAGCGTGTTCACCGTTAAGAACCACCTGCGGCACATTTACGAAAAGCTGCATGTGCGCTCCCGCACCGACGTGATGTTCAAGTTCCGCGACGTGCCCCGCCCCCCCGCAAGTTAGCGGGTTCGATACCGGTGTTGGAGGTGACTGAAAGGACACAAAGGACAAACTGCATGCTATGGGATGCTACCGGATCCAGTTCTCAACTTTCAGTCCTGGAACGCGGTTGAACTCTTTCGTGTTGTTGGTGACCAAGGTGAGACCCTCATAAAGGGCATGCGCTGCTATCAGAAGAACATAGTTTCCAACGGGCGTTCCGGCATGTTGCAATCTAGCCCTGATCTTGCCGAACACCACGGCTGCTGCGGCAGGAAAATCCCGCACCTCCAGTGGACTGATGAATTCGGTAAGGGCCAGTTGATTCTCGTCGGGCCTTGAACTTTTGGCGACACCGAACTGAAGTTCGCAATAGGTGATAGCCGACACGCCCACGTCGCCGACACGGAGAAGTTTGAAACGGTCGTAAACCGCAGGCGGCGAGCGCTTGATGATGTAGATGCAGGTGTTTGTATCCAAGAGGTAGCGCATCAATCCAGACTCTCCCGTTCCGGCTGATCGCCCTGATCTCGAGAAGACATAAAGTCTGCAGAAAAGCGTTTGGTCGCTTCGAACATCGACCGCCATGGATCATCCTTCGGCACAAGCACCACGTAGCCACCCACGTGTTGAATGAATACAGAGTCCCCGCCGAATCTGAATTCCTTGGGCAGCCGCACAGCCTGGCTTTGGCCATTCATGAATAGTTTTGCCGTTTTCATGGCTGAATAATATAGACTTTCGCGTATAGATGTCAAGGGCGAACCCAAAAACTCGTTCCTAAGTGCTATAGACAGCGCATGCCCCGCGGCGCATAATTTTCAGTACATTCTAAACCGAAGTTCCAGCGACAAAACGCGCGCCCGCCATGCTCAACCCATTGAAGTGCAATGAGATGCACGCCAGAACCACAGCATTTTACGTTCCAAAAGTGCCCATGTAAATAAAATAAATGTTAATTTTTATGCTTGAACTT
>CAZXVN010000514.1:0-9783 GCA_964643945.1 uncultured Lentisphaeraceae bacterium
CCTTCTTCCGGGCGACTTTTTATCGTGACCCTGAATATGCCATAAAAAAGATCTCCAAAGAGGCAGAGAAAACTGTGGAGAAAACTGTGGAGAAGATCCTCAGTTTGATCATGGGGGATCCACAAATGACACAGAAAGAACTTATGGATAAGACAGGCTTGACACGGCGAGGGGTTGAGTGGAATTTAAAGAAACTGAAGGAGAGTGGTCGTGTTCGCCGCATCGGTCCCGACAAAGGCGGCTGTTGGAAGGCTATCACATGAAGCCCGCACAAAACGGTTATGGAAGTCGATATGCGACATACGACCTGTTACATACCATGTACTATGTACCAAGTACCCAGTCCCACCTACCACCTACTACCTACCACATACTTTCTTTTGGAGTTTTAACCGATGTCTGATGAAGTGGTTCTGAAAGTCGGAAATGTCGGAAAGCGCTATGAACTGTATAGCGCTCCACACCATCGGCTTTTCCAAACGCTTTTCCGCGGGCGAAAACAGTTCTATAAGGAATTTTGGGCGCTTAAGAACGTTTCATTTGAAGTCAAGAAAGGCGAATGTTTTGGAATTATTGGTCGAAACGGGTCTGGTAAAAGCACGCTCTTACAGATTGTTGCTGGAATTTTAGCTCCTTCACTAGGAAGCGTGCAGTCAAACGGAAGAGTTTCGGCGCTCCTCGAGCTCGGTAGCGGCTTCAACCCTGAATTCACGGGCCGGGAAAATGTCTACATGAACGGCGCGATCATGGGATTTTTGAAGGCTGAAATGGACAAAAAATTCGACGCGATCGCCGCCTTCGCCGACATCGGCGAGTTCATTGATCAGCCGGTAAAAATATATTCGAGTGGTATGTATGTGCGTCTAGCTTTTGCTGTGGCAATCAGTGTGGATCCGGACATCCTTATTGTTGACGAGGCGTTATCGGTGGGGGACGCGCGCTTTCAGTCTCGTTGCATGAACCGTATTAATAAATTCCGTGAGAGCGGAGTATCGATCCTTTTTGTCAGCCATGATACGGAAACTGTTAAACGGATTTGTAATAAATCCTTGGTCCTAGATCAGGGTGAAATTGTAAATCAAGGTGCGGCGGGTCATATGTCCAATTGGTATTTAGCGTTTTTGACCAACGATTGCAATCTAGAAAAAACTCGCCAAATGGAAATGGAAAGTGTCGCTAAAAAGGAGGAAGCTTTGTCCGCTCAACCTTCTAAAAAGACATTTGAGTTGTCAGCTCAGTCTAGTGTTCTGTCGCGACCTGAAAAAAAAGCGGACTGTGCAATCGATCGAGCTCAGCATCCCGAATTTGCATATTTTCGCCATGGTGACGGCAACGCGCGAATTATCTTCTTTAGCTTGTGTGATGAAAAAGGGCGGCACGTTGAGCATGTTTTTTTGGGAATGAAAATATATTGTCACATTGAAATCGTCTTCAATATTGATCTGCCCTACCATATAATCGGCTTACATATCCGAGATGGTCGGGGCACTGACATTGTTGCAATCAATACTTTTCAAGAGCGCCTTAAAATTCCAAGTGTAACGGCTGGCGAACATTTGACTTATACGTTTTGCATACCTATTGAATTACGTTCAGGGAACTACAGCATTACGACGACGGTCGCCTACCACCAGTATAAAATGGAATGGATGGATTGGATTGACAACATTGTGATTTTCCAAGTTGTAGATCCTGATCCTAACCGGCTCATTTTTGGCGTGTATTATCCGCGTGATGTGAGTGTGTTTTTGAATAGCTGAACATGCGTATAAAATATTTAGTATCAAAATTTACGAGAATGACCAGTGGACTCAAACAATTTAAAATCTCATTATAACGAATATTATTACAATAATTGCTGTGGCGCTCCATATGTCCGGGGTGGCGCTATCTGGAATTTTTTTTCCACAATTGCAGATCAAATTGTCACAAAAATTGCTCCCAAAACCGTGCTAGATGTTGGTTGCGCAAAAGGGTTCCTTGTTGAGTTCTTGCGGAAACGAGGTATTGCGGCCTGGGGGCTTGATATATCCGATTATGCGATTAGCGAAATCGCTTCGGAAATTCGCCCCTATTGTCACGTAGGTTCTGTAACGGATTCTCTCGAAAAAAATTACGATCTTATTGTATGCCAAGAAGTTCTTGAGCATGTTTCAAAAGAAGATGCTCAACAGGCCATCCGCAATATTTGTGCCCACACCTCAGATATTCTTTTTTCTTCATCGCCATTGGATCTGACGGAACCTACACACATTAACATTCAGCCTCCCGAAATGTGGGGCAGACTTTTTGCAGAACAGGGTTTTTTCCGTGATTGTAATTTCGATTCATCGTTTATCACTTCCTGGGCAGTGCGTTTTCGCAAAAAGAATTTTGGTTCCATTCTGGAACTCGCAGAATCTTATGAGAAGGAACTTTGGCGGATTAAATGTGAAAGTCTGCGAAAAGCTGAACAGATCGTCAACTTCAACCACGCTGTAACTGAGCGTGATGGGAGGATTGCTGACCTTCACCACGCTGTAACTGAGCGTGAATCTAAATTTATCGCACTTCAGAATGAATTGCGCGGCATTTATTCTTCTAAGAAATGGAAGCTGATTATAAAAGTTGCCACTCCTGTGTTTCGTGTTAAACAGTGGTGGTTCGCCAACGAGTTTCCGAGAAAGTTTTTGGAACGGATTTTAATTTTTTTTCGCGGTGAAACAGAAGCGGGCAAAAAGCTTGCTAAGGGCTCTCTCCTTTTTAGCGTCGATAACCCGGGAGCTGGCCTTCTCAAGATTACGCAGGGTTCGTATGTTGTCTCGGGGTGGGCGGTCAATCTCGAAACGCACTCGGCTGCAAACATAAAAATTGTCGTTGATGGCAAAGTGCATAATCCGCCTTGTCAGCAACGAGACGATGTGCGACGCGTGTTTGCCTCTCGCTGTGAACTTCCCCCATCTACAGGCTTTTTCCTCGAACTCAAGCTCCCAGTGGGCGTGCATTGGATGCGGATTGAAGTGGAGTCAATTGACGGTTCCTGGGTACCCATTCGACAAATGTTTTTATTTCGCAAACCACGAATATGTGCTCTGCTGGATAAAATATTTTCCCGCCAATCATACCAATCTTGGGTACGCATTGAACGGAAGCGATTTAAAAAAGAAATTCCCGATATTGCACAGCACATTGTCGTGATGATTCATAAGCCAATTTTCACTATCATCATTGATTCGAGGCAAGGTAACACGGGCCTCAGTGACACAATGGAGTCGATTCATGAGCAGCTATATCCGCATTCGGAAGTGCGCATTCTCGCAGATGTGCGCAGTAAGTGCACACCTTCTCTACCTGCCAATGTGAAGATCCTCGAAGATATGTTGTTTTCTGGCATTAAGGGGGATTTCATTATCTTCATGCAAAGCGGTCAGCGTTTCTCCATTAATGCGCTTTATGAATTTGCTAATGCGATCAATAAATATCCCGATATTGATCTTGTCTATGGGGACGAAGACTCCTGGGGAACAAAGGGAAATCGACATAATCCTTTTTGTAAACCGGATTGGAGTCCGGACTATCTCGAGACGTTTAACTACATAGGATTTGCAGCATGTTTTCGCACCGCGGTGGCACAGAACTGTTTCAAAATAGCTCATCCATATGATTTTATTCTCCGATTCACAGAGCGAACAACAAGGGTGTTGCATGTTTCAAAAATCCTTGGCCATAATAGTGAGAGACACGATCTGCAAACGGAATCGGCCAATTTAGTCTCATTAGATATTGAAGCTCTCTCAGGACGATTGATTCGCACGAGCCGTCGTGGATCCATCTGTGAGGATAAATTGCACAAAGGATGTTACAATATTCAGCTCAATCTTAAGCGCTCACCGCTCGTTTCAATCATCATTCCGACAGCTGGAAAGGTGATACATGAAGGCGAAAAGAGAATCGATCTTATCGAAAACGTAATCCGTCAGATTCGTGACCGATCTACATATAAAAATATTGAGATAGTCGTAGTCGACAATGGAGATCTTTCGAGTGCTCAAATACAACTACTCGGCGAAACCGCTTGTCAGAGGATCACCTACTCCAATCCCGTCTTCAACGTGCCTAAGAAATTGAATCTCGGGGCATCCATCGCACGCGGCGAAATGTTGCTATTGCTGAACGATGACATCGAGATTCTTACGCCGTCGTGGATTGAGCGAATGCTCGAACAATTTGAAAAACCCCATGTCGGAGTTGTGGGAGCAAAGCTTTTATATCCGGACGGAACAATACAGCACGCCGGCGTTGTCTTTAACTTTGGAAATGCGGATCATGCGCGGCGAGGCTTCCCGGGAAATGATGCCGGGTATTTCTTTAGTACCTGTGGAGTGCGAA
The DNA here is from genome assembly GCA_964643945.1 of uncultured Lentisphaeraceae bacterium. Classification (GTDB taxonomy): domain Bacteria; phylum Verrucomicrobiota; class Kiritimatiellia; order RFP12; family UBA1067; genus JAHFSX01. The sequence continues at coordinate 4,369 of CAZXVN010000514.1, forward strand.
ACTATTCTGCCGTAACGGGTGCGTGCATGTTAACACCAGCAAATCTTTTTCGAGAAGTAGGAGGATACAGTGAGGAACTGGCCGTGAGCTTCAACGACGTCGACTATTGCCTAAAAGTTCAAGAGAAAGGGTTTTGGGTCGTTTATTCGCCGAGCACTGAGTTGACTCACATGGAGTCGCAGTCTCGCGTTGCGTCGTTGGACATGGGCGAACTCGCGTGGTATCACCACCGGTGGGCTACAAGGCTTGTCTCGGACCCATTCTACAATGAGCTGTTTCTTAAAGTAGCACCGCCGACATTTGTACCCTGCGTCAATCAACGACAGTTGTAATAACAAAGGCCGGAGATTACCCGTAGTGAATAGCTCCATTGGAACGATTGCTGTAGCTTACCTAGCCCGTGGCGCGGATGAGAGCTGGCGTTCTTCATGCGAACGTTTTCTCGATTCCTACCACAAGCATTGCCCCGGCATTGAGCACTCGTTGCATGTGCTCTTCAAAGGATTTCCCAATATCGGCGTACTGGATGAAGCGAAAAATTTGTTTGACGGCGTGTGCCATGCACCGGTGTTTCTAGATGACGACCGCTTTGATGTTGGTGCCTACATCGAATGGGCAAATCAAGTCGAAGAAGATGTGGTTTGCGTTTTAAACACAGCGAGCGAAATATTAGCGGAGGATTGGCTGCTGAAGCTCGCGGTGAATCTGGCGTTACCTAATGTGGGTTTGGTGGGTTCTACGGGTTCATATGAGAGTATGAGCGAACTGGACAAAGCCTTTCCAAAGTTTCCGAACATCCATATACGATCAAATGCTTTTATGATCGATCGAAAACTTTTTTGCCGTATCACGAGGGGATTGGTGATCGCCAATAAGATTGATGCCTATCACTTCGAAAATGGGTTGCAAAGCATGACGCGCCAGGTTTTAGCCATGGGCAAGGGGGTTCTTCTGGTGGGGCGGAACGGACGAGGCTATTCGCCAAAGTTTTGGGCTACGAGCGACACTTTTCGGCAGGGAACGCAGAAGAACTTACTGGTGGCCGACAATCAGACGCGAGCTTTTTCGGCGCTTCCATGGAGCAAAAAAAAGGAATTCGTTTTTAGAACTTGGGGAAAGTATATAACTGGGAAATTATTAACATGAATCGAATGTTGCCAGATATAACCAAAATCTTTGAGGGGACAGGTTTGTTTCAAGCTTGACAGTTCGAAGGCCAGGATAAAGCTCGGTTGGCGCTCTCGGTGGAAACTTCTGACAGCTTTCAGACAAACACTTGATTGACACAAGAAGTGGAAGTGTACGGTCACCATGATGGTTCTGAGTTTTGAACGAATTCGTGAATAAGAAATGGAAGGTCGTTATGAGTAACCGCTTAGACATGTTTGACGCGCCCATTCACGGATTAAAATTGCTTCAGCGGAAACCTTTGGGGGATGAGCGTGGATATTTCGAACGTATGTTCTGCTCGAGTGAGTTGCAAACTCTCATCTCGGGCAGGCACCTCATGCAAATTAACCGGACTTTGACGATCAGCCGAGGTGTTGTGCGCGGGATGCACTTTCAAAGGCCGCCTCATGCCGAGATCAAATTTGTCAGTTGTTTGCGGGGAGAAGTGTTCGATGTCGCGGTTGACATTCGCCACAGGTCTCCCACTTTTCTAAATTGGCACGGAGAAATTCTGAGCGAAAAAAATCATAAGACCCTCGTGATCCCTGCGGGTTTTGCCCACGGATTTCAAACGCTAACCGCGGACTGCGAGATGTTGTACTTTCATACGGCGGATTATCAGGCAGGGAGCGAAGGTGGTTTAAATGCGCAAGATCCGATGATTGGGATCGAGTGGCCGCTAGCCATTTCGGAACAATCGATGCAAGACAAGGCCCGCCCTATGCTGACGAAAGATTTTTCGGGGCTGATCCTATGAAATGTCGTCACTGTGGTTCCGAGTTGAAATTGTTTTTTGTGGATTTGGGCAGTATGCCGTCTTCCAACGCTTATCTCACCGAACAAGCGCTGAGGGTTCCGGAAAAGTGCTATCCCTTGCGCGTCCTGGTATGTGAACATTGTTGGCTGGTTCAGACTGAAGATTTTGCAAACGAACGCGAGCTATTCGATGCCGAATACGCCTATTTTAGCGGTTTTTCCAGTAGTTGGCTGGCACACTCCGAGCGGTATGTGGCCGACATGGTGGAACGCTTCGGTTTAACGCGGGAAAGTTATGTAGTTGAAATCGCCGCCAATGATGGTTATCTTCTTCAATATGTGAAGGCACGCAATATTCCCTGTATAGGTGTGGAGCCTACCATGAGCACTGCCGCTGTAGCCCGCGCCAAGGGAATTCCGATCGTTGAAGATTTTTTTGGTGTTCGTTTGGCCAAACAATTTGTGGCACAAGGCAAACAGGCCGATCTGACCGTTGCCAACAATGTTCTCGGGCACGTGCCGAACATTAACGACTTTGTGATGGGCTTTGCATTGTTGCTGAAGCCGCAAGGGGTTGGAACGTTCGAGTTTCCCCATCTATTAAATTTAATCCTCAAAAACCAGTTTGATACGATCTATCACGAACACTTTTCGTATCTTTCCTTGACCGCGGCTAATACTATTTTTCGCGCAAATGGTTTGACTGTGTTTGAGGTTGAAAAGTTGCCGACCCATGGCGGGAGCTTGCGTGTTTATGTTCAGCGAACCGATTCTGGGAAGCGAGGCGTGGCGGAAAACGTGGGCCGATTGATTTCCGAGGAATCTGATGCCGGTATGACAAAGGCGAGTTTCTACGCGGATTTCCAGACCAAGGCGAATGGCGTCAAAAATGACTTCCTTTCATTCCTCTTGGATGCAAAAAAATCCAGAAAAAAAGTTTCTGCCTATGGCGCCGCCGCAAAAGGAAACACGCTCATTAATTTTTCCGGCATCGGGAAGGATCTTCTGCCCTACGTCGTAGACAAAAACCCGGCCAAGCAGAATAAGTTTTTGCCGGGAAGTCACATTCCTATTGTCAACGAAACTGTATTAAAAAACGATCGTCCCGACTATGTCATTATTCTCCCGTGGAATTTGCGGAACGAAATCGTGGGACAGTTGTCCTATGTCCGCGAATGGGGCGGCAAGTTTGTGACGGCAGTACCAAAAATGGAGAGTCTGTGAGAAACAATAGTTTCTTTTTTCTGATTAAATATTCCACACAGGCTTCTTGCCCTCCGGACGAGAACCAGTGCTATCAAGACTTCCAGGTATGAAACGGGTCCTTCTCACGGGTGGAACCGGATTTATCGGGTGCCATACCATCCCGGAACTTCTTAAAAGGAAATTCGAGGTCCATCTGGCTGATATTTGTAGGAAACCGCCTTTTAGTTTGCCGAAGAAAGTCATCCTGCATCCTTGTGATCTCCTTGACGCGCGACAGCAAAAAAAAATACTGAAAGAAGTTAGGCCGACACATCTTTTGCATCTCGCGTGGTATACGGTTCCTGGGAAATATTGGAATTCCGAAGAAAATATTCGCTGGGTCCAGGCAAGTCTCGAACTTCTTCAAAATTTTGTCGGGCTCGGCGGCCGGAGATTGGTTTTCGCCGGCTCCTGTGCGGAATACGACTGGACCAGCGGTTTTTGCTCGGAATTCCAAACTCCTTTGATCCCCAAGAGTCTCTATGGAACTGCAAAAAACAGTCTGCACCAGATTTGTGCCGCATTTTGTCGTGAAAGGAATATCAGCTATGCCTGGGGCCGTATTTTTTTTCTCTTTGGTCCCCACGAGGCTCCGACCCGGTTGGTTCCCTCAGTGATCCGCGTGCTCCTTCAGAACCGTGAAGCCCCGTGTACGCAGGGCCTTCAAAAGAGGGACTTTATGCATGTGGCGGATGTCGCCGCTGCGTTTGTGGCCATTTTGGACAGTAAAGTCCAAGGTCCCGTTAATATTGCGTCGGGGCGGGCGGTTTCCGTAAAGGAAGTGGCGGAAAAGATCGCATCCAAGCTTGGCAAGCGGCACCTTCTCAAATTAGGGGCCTTACCGGCCCCCAGGGCTGAGCCCCTCGTGCTTAAGGCCGACATCCGGAGGCTCCGCCGCGAGGTCGGATGGAGGCCAAGGTTCAATCTTGATCGTGGCTTGGACGAGGCGATTGCTTGGCATGCGAAGGACATGGGCAAGACCAGAATGAGGGGGTTCAGTGCCTAAAAAAGGTTGGAGCTCAAAAAAGGCAGTGTTGTTTTTTTTAACGTGCCCTTTGATCGTACTGGCTGGACTTTCATTTCTTCCGGTCAAATATTCGCTAACGATCGAGATGGCCAACCCGCCGCGGAACGAGGTTCTTCAAGTATTTTACGATATTGGAAACGGCTTCAACGAGAACGATTCGACGTCGGTTCTCGCAAGAAGTGTCCAAGATGCGACGATATTTTTCATTAGGGTTTCTCTCCCGGCCTTGAAAATCAAGGGGATAAGAATAGACCCCGGAGCGAGGGCTGGGTCATGGAATATAAAAAGCATCGCGCTGGAAAGCAGGATAGCGGGTTTTGTACTCGGTTCCCACACATGGCTGTCGGATGACATCGCCAGGGACTTTGTGCCCCTTCACGCCATCGACGCGTTCAGCGCACGGGACGGAATGCTTTTTCTCAATGCCAAGGCCGACGATCCGTACTTTGCCTACAACGGGGATTTCAGAAAAGTCCAACAACCTTCACGGAGAATGGCGAGGCATTTTAAAATAACAATTTGGATTACGACCGCTTTTCTTGCGTTTTTCTCGGTTCTTTTATATTGGAGAGCCACTCCGTTCGTTTTGAAGAATCTGTTTCTTTCCATAAAACGACTGCCGGGGGCTGCAATCGAAATCTTGATAAAACCGTTTTCTTCCATGCGGCAACAGATCATGGCTGTGTCTTGTATTTGTGCGTTGTTTTTTGTCGCATTGGTTGCGTGCAAAGATTTTCGCGAGGCCAACGGGTTACGCTTTGCGGTTGATTTGGAGACATCCGTATCAGGGGTCAGCCAGGTGTTCTATAATGAGGGGGGAGGCTACAATGAGGCGGATTCTTGGTCAATCGTAGTTCAAAGTGGAAATTCGCAAAGGTACACGTTCCCGCTTTCATCTTCGAAGGCAATACAGTCAATTCGCTTTGATCCAATAAATGTGTCTGCTGTGGTACGAATAAAAAACGCTAGGATTGAAAACAGTCAAGGGGATATCGTAAAAAAATTTCAACCCCAAGATTTTAGACCGATACAGCAAATAAAAAAAATGGATATCCGAAATGGTGCGCTGATTTTTCATATTGTGAAAAATGCAAACGACCCCATAGCATATATAGAAAATTCTTCAATCGAGAACCAATTCCCCTAAATCCTACTTCGGAATCGGGCCGGTGTTAGATCGGAAGAGCACACGTCTGAACTCCAGTCACCGGCTATGA
>CAZXVN010000515.1:0-8873 GCA_964643945.1 uncultured Lentisphaeraceae bacterium
CGTTACGACCGGGAATCGAAAGGAGCTTGAATCATGGACATCAAGAAACGCAAAAGACTCGAAGCCGCAGGCTGGACGTTCGGCAACGCCGAGGATTTCCTCGGAATGTCCCCCGAGGAGGCGTCCTATCTCGAAGTCAAACTCACGCTCGCACGCGAGGTTGAATCTCAGCGCAAGAAGGCTGGCATGTCACAGTCCGACCTCGCCGCGAAACTCAAGACCCGCCAGCCCAACATCGCGCGGCTTGAGAAAGCGCAGCAGAACGTAACCATCGACGCGCTCTTCAAGACACTGTTGGCCCTGGGACTGTCCCCCCGCAAAATCGCCGCCGTCCTGTGAGCATGATTATAGAGGCGCCCCCAATCGAATATCCGTTCGATCCTGCCGAACTTCTGGCCGCGCTCAATGAAGTGCGCGAAATTGCTAAAGCAAAAGGTGCCGCGCCTTCAACGGTATCATGACTCACCAAGTTCATTGGTGATATGACCACCTTTATTGGTGAAGCGCGCGCCCTTCACACCAGCGTCAGCGTTCTCCGTCCTCCGCTCTCCGACCTCTGCATTCCGCGCCCCATCCTCATCATCCTTCCCGGCTCTACGCCAAATCTGCCGCATCCCCACACGCCGAGAGCCAACGCCATCACACAGTCATCGTGATACCCGGACGGCGCGGAGTAAGAGATTTGCCCAGTCGGCCCGATCAGATACTCATACCGCTTCATTTCCGCCGTCAGCACCTCCAGTCTCCGCTGCCACCGCTTATCGCGCTTGACGCGCTTACCCCGCTTATCGCGCTTCTTCCCCCCGCCGGCCATGCGACGCGGCGTTGCTCGACCGCCACCATGAGACCCTGTACAAGTTCGCGCTTGGTCTGCGCGGTGATCTTGAACCCCTCGACCTGCTGCAGCACCCGGCGCAGATCATCGAAGACAGGGTCGCCGACACCTGTGGCGTCCATCACAAGCCGGGCCTGCCAACGCTTCACAAACGCAGCGATCCTCTCACGCTGTACTGGCCAGTCCAACTGATTGAAGCGCTCCATCTCCAGACACAACCCAGTCTTCGCGTCTATCGCGATACACACCGTCCAGTCGGTATGCTTGGCGATGTCACAACCGACAATCACCGTCCGGCGGTTCCCAACTCCTAACTCCTCACTCCTAACTCCTCCTTGCAGGAGGCATGCATCGATGCCTCGAAAGACGCCGGCACTGTCCTCCAGAAACTCCGCCATGTATTCCTGCCGGAACACGTCCTCAGGCAGCGTGCGCCGCGCCTCTTCCCACTCCTTCGCCGGAAAGTAAGGCGACACGTTTGACGGGAAGGTGAACGACCGGAACCCCTCCTGCCGCTCGACGCCCCGCGTGAACATGTCGAAGAACCAGTTTCGTCCGGCGGGTGTGGAGATGAACACGCCCCAGCCGAGCGTCTGAGCAAGTGTCGGCCGCAGGGCGTAGTTCCACACATCCACCGGCACGGCTGCAGCCTCATCGATCACAAGGCCTCGAAAACCGAAACCGCGAATGGAGTCAGGATTGTCGGCACTCAACATCCACACCCGGCACGGACCCTTTGCACCCTCAAACTCCACCCTAGTTGGCATGCGGCCGACGACCCTCACAAAATCCGGCGCAATCGTCCGGAAGGCTTCGACACCTCGCTCTGCCACACCGTATGTAGGCGCGACCCAGCCGTAGTCGCCGCCGATCTCGCCGCCGCCCCGATCAAGCAGCTCCGCCGCCATACAAAGCGTCTTGCCGAACCTGCGGCCCGTACAAATCGTCCTGAACCGCGCATCGCGCGCATCGTGGATCAACTGCTGCGCAGCATGTGGGATATAGTCAATAACCATTCAGTATCTCCGATCTCTCTTCCCGCTGACAGGCCCCCCTCTAAGAGCGGAGCGGGTGCGGGCAGGGCGCACTTAGATTTTTCGTATCCGAAAAAGCTCGTGCGCATCGCCCCGCACCCCGAAGCGCCCGCGGCGTGAGCCGCTTCTCCTCATAATGCACGAATGAACTAATCCACTAATGCACTTCTGGTGTCGGCCGCAGCCGACACCAGGCTCTTCCACTCGATCACCCTGTCGCCGGTCTCCAGCACGCCCTTGGTCTCTTTCGGCAGCATCGGCATGATGATGTTCACGAAAAACCACATGGGTTTCTCTTTCAGGGTCTTCTCCAGCGCGGCCTCGATCAACTCGATGTTCTCATCCTTGGCCACAACCTGGTCTAGCGCATACAAAGCCTTGGCGCGCCCGGTGAGCAGACCCTTCGGCCGCCCGACAGGATTCCCCGAAACACCTTTTTCAAACAAAGCCATGACACCCACCTCCTACAATAGACCCCCGATCAACACAAATCGGTCGAATCACACACCCGAACCTCGTTCGCCGCCCCCCACGCCCGCAGGATAGCGGGCGGGGAAAGGGGGGCGGCTCACTCGCACCGGTGCCGCCGCCGCAGGATATTCTTGGCATTCGTTGGCCGACCTACCAACTGACCTACCAACCTACCAACCAACCTGCCAACCTTTCGCTTTGCCACCTCTCGACCTACCAACCTACCAACTTGCATCCAAGTAGGGGAGTAGCCCCGGCAAAGGGGCCGCTCATGTCGCACAAGGTTCTCGGTTACTGGAGATACTGCAAGATGCACGCACGCAACTATCCCCCGAGATGGTGACGAAGGCCCAGCAACTCGCACAGTACTGGTTTGAAAACGGCACGGCCGAAGAGAACGCCGCTTCAGCACCAAGAAAGTCATCTTCGGATTCAGCTCTGCCGACAGGTTCAGGAACCGGTTTCTTTGTCACGACGGACGGTTATTTGCTAACAGCCGCGCATGTTGTCGCCAATGCAACTGCACTGAAAGTGTCGCTGGCTGGAAAAACGCTGCCTGTCAAAGTTGTCCGAGTTGATGAGAAAAACGATTTGGCTTTGCTGAAAGTCACGGGCACATTTCCGGCGCTTCCTGTCATGTCGAGCGGTACTGTGAAATTGGGGACGGATGTCTTCACGATTGGATTCCCCAACATTGACTTGCAGGGCGCATCGCCGAAACTCACCAAGGGCGTTATCAGCGGGCTCAACGGTGTTCAAGATGACCCTTCCTGTTTTCAGGTCAGTGTCGCCGTTCAACCCGGTAACTCGGGCGGGCCGTTGGTCAACTCTTCCGGTGCGGTCGTCGGCGTTGTTACCGCTCGTCTGAATGACCTTGCCACCGCCAAGCAGACCGGGATGTTGCCACAGAACGTTAATTATGCCGTTAAGTCAGCGTATGTGATTCCGTTGCTCGACGCCATTCCAGAAAGCAGTGCTAAACCGAAGCTAGGGGGTATTAAGACTTTCGATGATGCCGTCAGCCTTGCCCAACGCGCGGTGTGCATCGTACTGGTTTATCGATAGCCTTACAAGATCTCTGTCGGCTGTCGGGGAGCAGCCAACCAGAGGAGCCGCTGCCATGTTTTTTTGTCCGGTCGCAAAGCCCCGGCAAGCCGGGTCATGCGGTTGGGGTCGCGGCAGGCGCGGTCGGCCTGTCGATTTTTTGGGGCGTCTGGGTTGCACGTCGCAAAAAGCAGGACTTCAATTCGTTTGCCCCATTGGGCGAGGTCTGGCGCGTCAATCTCAATCAGCCCGTGAAGGGATTTGCTGCCCGAGTAAACTAGCGAGCGCAAGGGGAGCTTTCCCGTCGCGATCACACCGGTCCAGAATGTGTATTGCTCCTCAAGCGGCATGGCATCGAATTCGACAAGGGCGTAGCGGTGCTGCTTTACGCTGTCGGCACAACGGAGCGACGGCTTACCATCTTTGGTTAACGCGTTTTGGCCGGTGAGAGGGTTGGCGATCAGCAGCGGGGACGGCAACGCACGTTGGGTGATGTTGACGAGTTGACTCCAGTCTTTGGCCGTGCGCACGTTCTTGCCGATCTCGCCCTTGTGGTACTGCTCGCCGCAGAAGAGATAGTCGGTGTCATCATACATCGCGCCAAAGAAGCAAGCGGTCTGCCTCCCAGGTTCGGGGGGAATTGCCGCCGGGGATGAAGCTGTCAGCGTCTCGAACGTCGCGCCGGTCCCGCGTCCGATCATGCGGGCGACAACCGTCCTACACTTGCCGTATGTTGGTTAGAACACTTTTCGGTAGGCGAGGTAAGCGGGTAGGGTGAGGATGTTTGGACGGGGTACGATTGTGAGATTGGAGCCGGTAGAAAAAACTAATGTCCTTATATCCCGACCCCTAGCACTTTTCCTCGATTGTGGGCGCAGGACTATTTGTTGATGATGCGGACATGGTTTGCGTTTTCATGGCGAAAAGGATGTGATTATGAAACAGCTCATAATTATGTCGGTTATTTTGTCTGCAGTAATCGTAATTTTGGCCGATAAGTCTGGAGTTCCTGTGACGGTGGCTACGTTGTACTCGTCCGACGGACGTGGTGTGGAAGCATTGCCGGAGCACGGCGTTAAACCAGATGTCAGCAACAATAAAGACCGGACGGCCGTACACCTGGCTGTTGCTGCAGGAAACGCCGGCGCCGTGAGGGCTCTGGCCGCCGAACATGCGGATCTGGAGGTTAGGGCACCGCAGGGCGTCACGGCGCTGATGCTTGCTTCCGGGATGGGCGAGACCGAGATTGTCCGTATCCTGCTGGAGCACGGGGCGAGTATCCGCACGCGCGATGACAACGGCTGGAACGCCTTGCATTACGCTGTTTCCAACGGGCGCGAGAATGTTTTCAAGCTGCTGCTTGACAACGGCGCTCCTGTCGATGCCCTCGGCCCATCCGGCAACACGCCGCTATCCTATGCCATTATGTATAGTCATCCGGCTCTTGGGAAAAGGAGGCAGAGGAGTTGGAAAAACGGTCGGCCGCCATACGGGCCGTCAAGCGGTAATGATTCTGGTTGTAAATGCCCTGCGCCGCGGCCGCCCAGCGTCGTAAGGTTACCGGAGGTCTGGTATTCCCACGGGGCGGGGACCCCGTCGTTGTCCGAGTCGGGCCCCGCGCCAAGAGCATCCGTGCGCACGAAGGCCCGGCTGTTGGCGAGACTGACCCAGCCGATGTTGGTGCCGTAGGCGCAGAATGGAGGGTGGCGTCCACGGTCGTGCCGGCCACGCACGGGGTGATGCAGGCGGATTACAGCACGACCGCAGCAACCGCAGTCATGCTCACCCGTTGACGGGTGGGCAAATTCACAGACACCCCCTCACGGCATGTTGTATTTGTTGGCGATGTTGTTCGTCCCGGCAGCGGCGTAGCAGGCGACACCGATATTGGCCTGGATGGCCGTGCCGCCAGACCGGGAGCCGATGCACGTATTGGCAATGGTCGCAGACAAGCCCGTGCCGCTGCCGCTGGCGCCGTAACAGTTTTGGGCGGTCGCCGCAAGAATCCCGATTCCGCTGCCGCTGGCGCCGTAACAGTTGAAAGCGTTCGTGGCGACCAAGCCGTTGCCGGGGCCGGTGTAGTTGAAGCCGTAACAGTTTTGAGCCTGAGGTGCGACCAGGCCGTTGCCGCTGCCGCCGGTCTGGCCGTAACAGTTGTTGGCGGCAAAGCTAGCATAAAGGCCAATGTTGGTGTAAGATAAACCGTGACAGTTATGGGCAATACTGGCGCTAATTCCGTAGGCGCCGGAACCGCCGGAGTAACCGTAACAGTTTTCTGCGGTCACCGCACCAACGCCAACGCCGCCTTTGCTGAAGCCATAACAATTCTGGGCGAGCATGGCTTCAACGCCACTACCCTTTTTTTCGGCCAAGCCCTGACAGTTGAGGACGGTATTGCCCGCAACTCCTTTAGCTTCAGTGTCATCAAGGTTGCATTCTCCAAAGCAATCAGACACCTGATCGCCGCCGATGCCGCACCTTCCACAGTCAATCGCTGCGCAGCTCTTAACGGTGGAAGCAGAAATCCCATACATGCCTGCCGTTGTCGCCGTACAGAATTCCACCACGGTCGAATTCCGCTGGTTAAACATGATGCCGACATAGAGACATCCGCACACGGACACCCGGGACACCAGCACATTCACTGCCGCCAGGGGGCCATCGAAGCTTTCACCACCGATCCCAAAAGCGAAGCCGCTGCCGCTGTAATTACCGGTACCGTCGTTGGTCACCCCGCCTCGGATGTGGCCATTGGAGATCGTGATGTCACGCGAGCCGTTGCTTAACTTGATGCCATAGCCCGTCGCGCTGGCCGCGGTCGAGGAGATGGTGAATCCGCCCAAGTCCAGCGTCACGTTGTTGGCGGCAATGGTGATGGCGTCGTTCGTGCTGACGGTGATGTTAGCCGTCAGGCAATACGAGCCGGGCACGGCGATGGTGTATGGCCCCGACGAGATGGGCGTGCGCGGCTCGAGTTGGTCGAGCGTCTTCATCGTCGGCGCTGGCGCGCCCGGCGGGGTGAGGCTGCCTTGGGCAAAGCAGCTTGAGAATTGAGGGTTGAGGGTTAAGAGCAGCAACAAGGCTGCCACGAGTTTAAGCACAGATTTCGTTTTCATGATTTCTTCCTTTCTGTTGTTTGGTTCTGCTTTCTTCATTCTGCCTTCTTCCTTTCCTAGAACGGCAAAGGTGGCAGCTCCTGGTAGTCCGGCGGCGGTTGAAAGAGTCTGCCTTCGGCGTCAACCACCTTCTCTGCCTTCACGGCCTTGACCTCGAAACGGTAGCGCTCGACTCCGTTTTCAAACTTCAAAGTGGCCAGCAGCGGGAAGCGCTTGTCGGCCTTCACCAGCTCCGGCCATTGTGCCTCGATTATGCGCGCACCAAAACGCGGCGGCTGGTTCTGCCGCCAGGCTTCAAACGGAAACAACTGGTCCGTGGCCCAGATTTCCATGATCTCGCCGGCCTGCTTGAGTTCATAGCGATTACAAGCGTAGCCGAGCAGGTTGGTCTTTTCACCGGTGGCCTTGAGTTCCGGCTTCTCCCTCATGTCCACCGGCATCATGGGCATCATCGGCATGGCCGCCATGCCGCCAGCCATTCCCGGCATCATGGGCAGGGTGGGTGCACCGGGCGCGCCACCGCGTTGTGGTCCAATGCCCGGCGGCAGACCTGCAGGCATCTGCGGTATCGCCGGCATGGCGGGCATTCCCGGCAGGTTGGTCGGGCCAATGCTCGCAGGCGGTGTCGGCATCTGTGGCAAAGCAGGCATGTCAGGCATATGCGGCATCGGTGGAGGCGAAGGGATAACCGGCAAATTGGTCGGCCCAACGCCCGCAGCCGCACCGGGCATGGCGCGAGTTTGCGGACCAATGCCCGGTGGCAAGACCAGCGCACCGGGGAACGGCGACGCGTTCTGCGGCGTAGGTTTCAAGCGCACAAAGCTGCGGTTGTGCGGGAAGAGCAGCGTGCGGTCGCCGGTCTCGAGGCTGACCAAGTTCCGGGCGTGTGGCCGGTTGGTTTCCGTCCGTTCGATGCGGAGACAGTTCGTGCCGACGGTGTAGAGCAGAGTTTGCGTCTCGCCACCCCGAGTGATCGTGGCACTGATGCGGCCTTCGAAGGCGACGGCGTGTTGCACAAGGCAGAGCGCCGCAGTGCCCGAGAAAACTATTTGGTTTACCAAGTTCATTTTCCAGTTGCGGCAGCGCGAGCGATGGCATAGTCGATTGAGATCGGAATTGGTTTTCTCATGGTTGGTCCTTACCTTACTTCTCGGACTCATACCCGTTTGCTTGCTGGGCGTCGTACACCGTACACAGCCGACCCTCAGGCGCACCCGCGCCTGTCCACCCGGGCGGTTTTACAATCCCGACCGGAAAACGGTGTCATCATACGGCTTTCGGCGCCCGCCGTCAACCACGGGCGTCAACAAATAACCACCAACAAATACCCGCCGGACCGGCCCCGAGCCCTTGCACCCCGCCCGGCGACTTGACATAACCCGTTTGTCCGGCTTTCCGAGGCCGAAGCCGCAGGCATCCGGGCCAACGGCGGCCGCGCCAGCCGGGCGGTTTGTCGCCGGTGCCCGCCGGCTTGGGCCTTGCCCCGCGCGGAGCGGGTAACCACGGAGCGGTCGGGTAATACGAGGGCGAGCGAGCGTATTCGCGTGCGAGCACGGGTAAAGCCCCTCTTTCAACGCTTCAGCGGCGAGTTCAGCCGTGAGGTGTCGGTCAACCGCAATGACGATGCGGCTGGTGTCTTGAGTCAGCACCAGGTTCAATGCCGCTGATTTGTCTGACAAGACTTCGCTTTCAAGCGTGATTGTGATTGGGTTCATGCTGTTCCTTTGTGAAAGCGTTGCGGCGGTGACAATGCCAACGATTTGATGTTGAAATACAATTGAATCGTTTTAAAGGAAATACGGTCATGAGTACAGCCATTCCCAGTCGGAGATTGCCGGGCTGTTTGTTTCTGTGGTACGGTATCCCAATGGTTTTGTCGAAGGATGAAACTCGTCGAGGGCTTAGGATCGCCACGCTGGAGGGGTCTGCCGCAGCGGTTCACAATGTGCTGGTCGGCAGCGCTTTTCTGACCGGCTTTGCTTTGGCTTGGGGTGCCAATGATTTTCAGTTGGGCCTGCTCGGGGCCGTGCCGTTTTTGGGATCGCTGTTGCAAGTGGGTGGCGCGTATGTGGCGGACCGGTGGCCGGACCAGAGGCGGCTCACGGTGGCTCTGATCGGACTGCTGTCGCGCGGGACGTGGTTTGTGATTGCGGCGGTTCCGTTCCTGTGCGGGGACTCGTCCGCACGGATCATGGCCTGGATACTCGCGCTGTACTTCTTCTACCAGGCCACCCAGAACGCCAGCGGGCCGGGCTGGGTGGCGTGGATGGCTGTGCTCGTGCCGGAGCGGTTGCGCGGTCGGTATCTGGGGCGGCGAAACCTGGTCACGGAAGCTTTTGGCGTCGTGACGGTGTTGACGGCCGGGGTGGCGCT
>CAZXVN010000516.1:0-10253 GCA_964643945.1 uncultured Lentisphaeraceae bacterium
CGTGGGCGCAGGTGCGTGGGCCGACGCCGGACCCGGCTTTCTCGGTCCGCCTGTTGTGTCACCCATGACCCAAACCGTGTCCGGGGTAACGGCCACGACGCGATTCTACCGAGTGAAGGCAGTCCTGCCGCTTTCAGAGTAAAAATGGCCGACCAGAGGCCGAACCGTACTGTAAGCGAGGTAAGCGGGTAGTGAGTGGGAGAGAGGTTGAGGGTTTCAACGCGGCGGGGCCGCTGGTTCCAAGGTTTCATTGCGACTGCGTCACCGGTTCCAAGGATTGAGGCCGTGTGAATGTGTGAGTGGGTTGGAGGCGCGGCGGCGGTTAGCGGCAAGCGTTTCCCGTGGGACGACACGATCCAGTACGGGCGGGCGAACTACTACAGTTTTGCGTCGTACGCCTACGACACGAGCCCGACGCGCGGCTATCACCCGGATTACGACAACGACCCCATGCCCTATACCAGCCCCGTCGGTTCTTTCGCGGCGAACGGGTACGGGCTGTACGACATGAGCGGCAACCTCTGGGAGTGGTGCTGGGACTGGTTCGACGACTACCCGTCCGGAAGCGTGACCAACCCGCATGGACCTTCCACGGCGTCCTCATATGGGGGCTCGCTCCGCGTGGGTCGCGGCGGCGGTTGGGAATTATGTCGCGGCGACGCGGCCTGTTGCCGGGCTGCGAGTCGCGGCTACGGCTCCCCGGACAAACGCATCGAAGCCGTTGGCTTCCGGGCTGTCTTGCCCCCAGGTCAGTAGTGAGACGGAGAGGTTGAGGGGTTTCAACACGGCAGGAGAAGCTCTAAAGTTCTAGAGTTCTAAAATGCGAAAGTCGCGAATGGCTTTCAAGGTTTGATGCCGTGTGAACGTGTGATGGGGTTGGGAGAGTTGCGGGCCGGTTAACCGGACTTTCGCTATTCGACCCTGAAAACAGGTTTTTTAGGGGTGCTGGTCTTCAAAAAACCAATGTTTTTAAGGTTTCCAGCCTCGGAAACCGGTTGGCTACAGACCTTGCCCCTTTACCGTGGCGTGACGGCGGTTTATGCTTTGCGCCGTCATGTACCTCAAGTGCCACAGACGGAACAAGGACGGCAAGGAGCACCGCTAAGGCCGATATACAGGCCCGGCAGAATATCGTATGTGGCAAAGCCCTTGGCAAATTAGATGGCGACATCCGCATACCCTGCCCTGCCAGCCCACCAGCCCTTCAGCCACCAGCGGGTTCGTAGCGCCCGCTGTACTCTTTTCCCCAGTACAGCAGGCGCTACGAGCCTGCTGTCTTCCACCTGCTTCTATGGCTGCAGTCGCTTCACCCCCAGCCCGGCGTGGCCCCACAGAATCTTCGGAATACTGCGGACCGCCACCCGGTCATACTCCTTGATCTTGTCGTCGAATTGGTCATAGGGCACAAGATAGGGGCTGACTTGGCGCGGCATGTCCGACGGGCCCAGCGTCCAGCCAGCCAGAAACCGTTCGGCGCACCAGCGGGCATGCTCCATCCGCGCCAGAATTTCGACCTCTTCATCCGTAAACGCAAAAACTGCACCGTCGGGAGCGTCCTTGACCGGCACGGCGACGCAGCCAACGGCCCGGAGTTTGACCGGAATGTGGTCGACCGCCTGCTGGTTCGAGTTCTTGAATCCGGCGTCTAGTTTCTTCCACGGGCGCATGGCCGCGTCCTGGTCCGCCGTGCGCCCGGCGCGTTGTGCCTCGGCGAGATAGACCTCATGCAGGGACTTGGCCTGCCGGCCCCGGTCATCATGGATGCGGCAGCCGTCATGAATAGACCCGAAGGCGCGGATCCCAAGCTTCTGCTGGGCATGCTCCAGTACCCCGGTAATGCCGCTTTCCTCGGCCAAGCGAACAAAGATGGGGATCGCCTGCTGCCGGAGTTCAATGGGCAGGGTCACCGCGGTCTCCATGGCCGCCATTTCATCCTTTGCGCAAACCACCACAGTCATCAGGCTTTTGCCGTCCGCCGCCCATGCAACCAGGTCCCGCCGAACGGCGGGATCCTGTGCGACACCGTTCCTGAACCCGATATCCGCCGCCTGATCGGCGAACGGGAACTGGGCATAGAACAGGTTCTTCTCCCGGTCCGCGTGCTCGTCGATAACCGTAATCTTCTGCTTTAGCTTTCATATCAGCTTGCAGCGGGTTCGTAGCCCCCGCTGTACTTCTTTTCACAGTACAGCAGGCGTTATGAGCCTGCTGCTCTTGGTGCTAGCCTCATCGCGGATCTGCTGCGGCTTCGGCACGAACCCGTAGCGTTGGCCGAGGATGCAGACGAAGAACGGTTCAACCCGGTCGATCCATTTTCACAGTATTTTCAAGAATTGGCGGATTCGTCGTTGGCGCCCAGAGTTCATCCTTCTGCCTTTACAATTTATTCTTTCCCCCACGGTCCCGTTCCGCCTGCATGTCCCTGAACGTGGAGGAGATGAAGATGCGTACTTGTTTGTCAGGGGGTGGCATAATGCTCTTCAGGTCTCCGTCCCATCCTATCTGATCGCGTTCTTCAATCTTCCGAGAAACCACCAAACAAACGGCTCATCGTCACCACGGGGGGAGAGGTACCAGGCAGTTGCCTCACGCGGGCAGCTTGGGCTTCACAGCGACGATCTTGAACTTTGCCAGCGCGACCATGGCCGGGAAATTACGGACGCTCGCTTGATCCTTGGCTTTATCGGAGTCCGAAAGCTCGGCATACAGCTTTACGCAATCGTGTTCCTTTGCGTGATCACACCTTGGGGTTCCATAGCGCCATCCATTGTCCATCTTGAACCTCATCCATCGGTTGTGCTCCTCCTCGGCGAGCAGATCCAAGTGTTTCTCCAAGAGTTTATCAACCTTGTCTGCCACGACCGCCTTCTCCGGCGACTCTTCGGGAACAAGATACAGGCCGACCAGTTCGAGCAACAACGGAATGCGCATTGCGGCCGCATAGTTGTCCGCCTTCTGCTCATCTGACAGCACATCGAAGTCAACATTGAGGCGGTGTCCCGACGGAACCTGTGACCGAAAGAACTCGTGAATGGCCGGGCCGATCTGCTCCGCGTACTTCTGGAAGCGCTGCGTACGTCCCATGATGGATCTAAATTCCTTCACGGTCTCAATATTCATCTCCAGAATTTCGTCTGTTGGCAAAGCGGAACGACAAAAGCTTTGCTTGTCACCCAACTTCAGGCAGTCTGCGATCTTCTCCATGGACCGGGCACCGTTTCTATATGCGGCTACATCCAACAAGGCCGCCAGTAACCCCATCTCAATTTCCATGCGATCATTCTCACGTTTGCCCATGTATCCCAGCATGGAGCGTAGCAGCAAAGCGCGCCGCACCGGGAAACAGACGTCAATGATGCCGTTTTCCCGCGGGTTGGGTCCCAAGACGTTTAGGTAACCATGCAAGCGGCTCTTGAAGTCAGGTCCTTTCCTCAACTTGAAGTTTTCGCGCGCCTCCTTGTCATCCTCAATCTGCCCGAAGCGCTCGAAATTATAACTGGTGGCACCGGCGAAGACAAAGATGCAACGGCCAATTGGGTGAGTGATCTCCCCTTCTTGGAACTTACCATCATGCATTGGGGCAAGCAGGTACTGAAGCCACTTGTATTTGTCGGAGTCAAACTCATCCCAAAACACCACCGGCAATTTGCCGTCCAACACGTTGTCGCGCACCTGATGTAGGGCGCCGATCAGTTCACTCGGCTCATCGAACTGCGAAAGATTGTACTCCAGGAATTTGCGTCTCTTCTCCTCCACTACCGTGTTTGCAATCTCCTTGATGCCAAAAGACTTTCCAGCTCCGGGAGGGCCAAACACCGCCAGCGACAGGGGCTTCTGCCGGTCTAGGTCGTCACGGTACTCCAAGATCATTTGTTTCAGGTTGCGGAGCGATTCGATCTCATCGCGATCCATGGTAACCAGTTTCCCGAATCGCGCATGAGGAATCTGGCCCAAGGCGCCCAGCCCGAGCAGGGCCACCCTTCGCGCGACACCGTAGAGAGGTTCAGTCGGTGGACGGACGAAGACAGCATCCACATCCTCCAAAATTCGCCACTGATTACCGGTGCAGGCCCCTTCTTCTGATGGCACCTTGGTTCGCCCAATCTGGCCCAGATGCTTGAAGTTGAGCAGCGGCAGTTTACCCTTGCTGAGCCACATTCGCTCTGTATGCTCGCCAAGCAGGTCCTTCAGGGACTTTGCCATTATCACTTCAGCCAGCTCGTGGGCTGGCAATCCCGGTTTGCCGTTTCCGAGGAACCCATGCCCCAAGCCGCGCAACAAGCGCATGGTCCACAGCCCATGCCGAATACCGCGGTCAATGCCGGTCGCCGCCGTCTCAAGGCCCCCCTTGGCCAAATGGGTTGCAACAGAAGCCGCGAAACTGGCGAGGAAACCATACGCTTCTCCTTGGGGGGCATAGTTGACCGACCACTCTCCCTCCATGTGTTGGGGGTCGAAGATGAGATGGAACTCAGGTCTCCGCTGGCCGACGCGCTCCATCCAAAGCGCTCCATCACCATGGAACGTTACGATCAGATGACCGGCTGCTCGCAGACCGCTCAGTTCCGGGTTATGGCAGATTTCGCACACCAAGTCCTGCGCGGTGCGTTCCCAAGAAATATCTCGACTAACTCGCACGCTTTCTTTGCGCAGGTCTTTGATGGACACGATCACGATCAGACGGTCAAGTAGAGCCTTGTTGCTCATGAGATACCACCACAGGTCTCCATGGCAGATCGGCCCGGTCATCTTGTGGATAATCCACCGGGGCATTGTCGCCTGCTTTCCGAACAACGAGGCGTACTTCGAAACCGTCTTTCCAGTAGGTTCTGCGGTTGGCGCACCAGGTAAGGTCGGGACACCTGCCGTGTTATGGGGCTTCCTGTCATACCGAAAATCCATTGCATCATCTTCCAACAGGAGAACGTCGGGAACCAAATCCGTCGGTGCTTCCGGTATGGATTCCATTTCTGCCGGCACGGGCATTGCAGAAGCAAGGTTAAGACTCACTGACCGCGTCAGCCGCCAAACTTTGGCCTTCTGTGATTTCTCGTCACCACCTAAGATACCCAATTCTTGTGGATGCCAAATGGCTGCGATGGGGTACGAGGACGGCTTACTGCACTTCTCACAGGAGGAGAAATGCACTTCGAACGGTGCTTCACCGCGCGGCTGTCCAACCTGAATGACTTGCTTCAGCACTTTGTAAACGATGCCCGCTCCCCCAAGTGGGGAGTCCAAGTGCGCCGGTGGACTTCCTGGTGGCGGGTTCTGTTCGGTGGAGGGCAGGTAGATGTTGTAGTCGACGCTCTGGTCGCCGGTGACAAGGATTTTGGTCATGGCTTCATTTCCTTTCGCTGTTGTGTTTTCGCGATCCGGTAGCCGAGGGCCTGGATCGTTCTGATGGTCTCCATCGCGGTTTTGCGGTCATACTCTTTTTCAGACTCGGGCAAATCTTCGTAGGGCACCAGACAGGGGTGCTCCTTCTTGGCGTCGTCGCGTTTCGCGCCGTAGCGCCAGCCTTCGCCCATGCGCTGCCTGGCCCAGTTGTCATGCGCGTTCTTGGCGAGCAGCTCAGTCAACTGGGCAATCTCTGGAGACAGGACAACTTTCGAGGTGTCTATCGGGTGGGGCTGGTAACTCATGAATCTCCTACTTGTTCGGTGCAGACGGCGTGAGCCACTGGTGCAATTCGCGGACGGCTTTGCGGTCTTTCTCCTTGTTCACTTCGTCAAGCTGGTCCCACGGCACGATGTTCGGGTTGGTTTTGCGCTGTTCGTCTTTCGGCGGCGGCGCATACCGCCAGCCGGCCAGCAAACGTTCTCCCACCCACCGTGCATGCTCCATCCGCGACAAAACCTCAATCTCGTTCGCAGTGAAGTCGCGCGTGGGTGCCTTTCCTGCCGTTAGCCCGACCGCCCGCAGTTTCACGGCCACATGATCGGCCACGTGGCGGTTGGCGTCCCTGTAGGAGTCCGGAAGCTGCTCCCAGTCCCGCAGCGCCTCGTCGTCTTTCCGCTTGTTCGGGTCGGCACAAGCCACGGCCAGGTAATTTTCGTGGACGCGCCGGGCGATGCGGTCCTGCCGGTCGGACAGGATCCGGTCGAGCGCGCTGGCGCGGTTGATCTCGCCAAACGCCCTGACCCGCTTCGCCAAGCTGTCGCAGGCCTGCTCGCACTTCAGCAGGCTGGCCAAGCCCGTATCCTCTTCCATCCGCACGAGGATGGAGACATCATGGTTCTGCAGCTTCTCCGCCATGCCCAGCGCCCTCGTCAGGCCCATCGAACCGTCGTCGAGGCAGACCGCCACCGTCAGCAAGCTGTCCGGCTCATCCGCCAGGCGGGCCAGCCTCTCATTTACCTCCGCGCCGCCGGCCAGCGCCTGGATGAACTCCACGTCGCAGACCTGCCAAAACTGCGGATACAGAGCAAGGAGTCCGGACTTCACCTCTTCCGCCTTCTTGTCCACGACCGTGACCCGCAGTTTCCGCCCGTTGGCGAAGTGCCCGATCCGCGCCGCCTGCACCGCCACGGCCTGCCCCATCTTCCCGAATCCGATCACCGCCAGGCGCACGGTCGCCGGGCTGGCCGCGCCGACAGGCAGGCGGTCCAGCGGATGTTCCTCGAACAACAGCCGGGCGCAGTTCTCGAAGATGTTGAAGACCTTGACCTCGAACAGGTCCGTGTCCGACCGGAACATCGGCGCGTGCTTGAACACCGCGCACAGGGTCGCGTCCACCACATGTACCAGGCACCGCAAACGGTGCGCATACGTCCGCGGCCGCTCCAGGAAGAGCCGGTACGCGTGCACGGCTATCTCGACGTTTATCCCGTCGTCCCCGGTCGTCGCGATCACATGGCCGGCGGCCGGCACCCGCGCCTGCCGGAGCAGGTCGTCATGGGTCGCGTCGCCGACCAGCACGATGGCGCCGAGATTCCGGCAGAGACGGAGATGGTCGTTATGCTCGTCCTTGTCGATGACCACAACGGTCTTGCCTTGCGCGCGGAAATCCCGCACGAGCTGCACCCCTTTGCGCCCCAGCCCGCAGACCACCGCGTGTTCCCTGGCGCGGGATATCCGGGCCTTCTGCACACGCTGGAGCGTCACCACCACGAACGCCTGCACCGCCGCGTAGCCAAGCGTCAGCGGCGCGAGGAACCGGGCAACCTGCAGCGCCCAGTTCGGATGCAGCACCGCGCCCGCGTTGAGCACGAAAAGCTGCAGCGACGGATGGAGCACGTCGAAAAAGGAAGGCGCGAGACCCGCAGCCCGGAAATGCCACATGTGCCCCAGGCACCCCAGGCCCAAGGCCGCAATGCCGGCCGCCACTAAGACGTACCACTGCGACGCCTGCCACCAGCGCTTCAGTTCGACGCCCGAACAAGCCCCGCAAAACAATCCCGCACTCAATCGGGCATCCGGCATAGTTCTCCTGACATACTGCGATCAAAACGCACGTGACCTCACGCCGCCGCAAGCCCCCCGCCTTGTTCCGGGCTGCCCGCGGATATCCATAATCAGACAGTGGCATAAGATTAGCACATGTCCTGATACGTCCGCATCAAGAAACGGGCACAAGAAACGACGGCGGCACTGTTCTCTTTGTCGACACTAACGCGCGGGGGCTGTCAGGCGAAAGAAACCACAGTGCCCATCCGACCACGGCGCACGGGGAACTTCCCGGAACCCCTCGTAAAGGCCGGGTGCGGAAAGCTCGAGGACGCCGACAAACCTGTTGGTCCGGGTGTCCGCCAGGTCTTCGGTGAAATAGGCCTCAACCGAGGGCCAGTCCGTCCCCCCGTCATGGGCGGCGGCCATCCTGACATCAACGCCAGTGCCGTCCCCCTCCGGAGGCCATGAGTCGAGCGATACGCTGTAGGCAAAGCCGGTCGCCGAAACGCCAGACCCGATGACCGGCGTGATGCCTACGTTGTCCGAGTAATAGAGTTTCGAGGCGGCGGAGGTGTAGATGAATCCGGGGATCATCCCGTAGCCTGCGTCCTGCGCGGTTAGATCCACGCGGAGCGAGGGTTTGTAGGCGGCCTGGATCGCGCGGAAGTTGGTCCAGGACTGGGCGAGCGTGTCGATGTCGTTGAAGGTGCCGACGGCCGTAATCGAGAGAAATCCGGTCGCCGGACCGGAAAAATGTCCGTCCGGGCCGACAGAAGGCGTCCACGTAGAGGTTCCCTGATCCGTCGTGTAATCGGCGCGGCACATGTCGCCGGTATCACCAGCCGTGCCGTCCAGACGGGGGACGTCGTCGAGATAATTGCTGGCGAGTTTGAAGAGGTTCAGGTCGCCGCCTGCGCCTGCGACCGGTCCGGAAAGTGTGATGGCGTAGCTCCCAGAGGCTGCGGTCAACCGCTTCGCCTCGGGGGAGTAGGCGATGATGAGGTCGGTGAGACGCCAGGTTCCGTAGGTGCCGCTGGTGCTTTTCGAGACATAACCGGACACGTTCACGAGCACGCCCGTCGGCGTGGCGACGCAGGAAGAGACAGCGGAATGCCCGAGGACCGCGCCCGCGATGAAGGGCTGCAGATAAAGCGTGCTGCCCCAGCCGTTGCGGTCCACGCCCGGATGGGGCCGGACAGCGAAGATGCCGCTCGCGGTCAGAACGCTGGCAAAGTGGTGGCCGTGCAGGTAGAGACGCGTCTCAGGGCCGCCGCCGGCGACAAGGTTGCTGATGGCATAACCTGCCCCCGCCGCCGGAGGGAATGGCGCTGTGGACGTTACAGAGACCGCAGTGAACCGCAGCCCCTCCCCTGCGGCAGCCCAGGTGAGCCCGCAAAGGGCACCGAAAAAACCCGTTTTCAAGACACGCTTGAACTGGTGGACGAGGTTCATCGTACCCCTTTCATCTGATGGTGCTTATAAGGCCAACCCGGAGAACTGCGCATCATTCACGCCATGTGATCAGTTGTTGGTAAACTATACACGAAAGGCCGCGACAACGATATGGCGCAAACGTTGAATCGGAAAACGGGGTTGAGAAAGGGAGAAGACGCGTTGATTTATGGGGTGTCATTGGTCGGGCACTGAGAGGCGGTAGAAGAGGCGAGACGGAAGAGGGTGTTGTGTGTCGGTGAAGCGTAGCGTGCCATTCGTTGCCGTAAGGGTGGACTGCGTGTCCCAGTCGGTCAGGTTTGTTGATGTCTGTACCTGATACGCCACCTGCGGCTCGGCGGTTGCGAAGGTCGCGAACGCGCCGTCCGATGTCCACTGCGCATTCGTCCAGACAGGCTGCGGCAGCGGTTCAGGAATAAAGGCGAAACGACTAACGACCCACTCCTCGTCCAATCCGTCAGTTGTGCCGTTCGTGGTGTATAACCACAGGTTCATGCGGAAGTTCTCGCCACCGGTCTGGGGCACGCCGGTGGACAGAAACAACCACTGCGAGATGACGGTGTTGGATGCGGGTGGCAGCACATAATGTCCCGTATGGCTGGCAAAATCGATGCGGTTGGAGTGCCAGGTGAAGCTGTGTGTGGCGTTGGTGACGGCTGGCGGGACGCGATAGCGCACGAGGTGACCGGGCTGATTCCAAGGCTGCACCACGAACTGCGCGTTGTCCGTGTCCGACGCGTTGCCCCAGCGTGAGACCTCGATGTCGATCTCGCGGTACGCGTAGGGTGCGTCGTCGCTCCATGTGAACAGACCCAGCACGGCGTTGGTGTCGATGCCATTCGCAGGCGAATCCGTGAAAACACGGTAGGTGCCATAGCCGAAGCTGCGCAGCGAGACCAGTTCCGCGCATGACCAGAGGCCGTCGCGTTTGCAGATCTTCAGGTGCAGACGACCCTGCGCGTCAACCCACACGTTGCTCGTGCTGTCAGAGAAAAAGTTGTCGCCCGGCCCTGTCCGTAGTCCGCGCGAATCCTTGACCGACCAGTCGTAGCCCGAGAAACCGAGCCGGCGCGTAAATGGACGCGTCACCCGTACCGACGCCACGGCGTTCGAGTCCAGCGCGGTGGGCAGCTGCGCCCAGCCCTCGGCCAGCGGCGGCGAGTAGTTCGTGGGAACCAGATACGCCGCGAGCTGCGTGGCATAGGCGTCCGATCCGCCGGTGGTGATGTCGCACGTCCACATCCCGTTCGTCCGGACCGTTGACAACGGGTTCGCGAAGGCCGGTTTTGTCCACCACCCGCCGACATAGATATATACCGCCACCCCATGCGCCGGATAGTTCACGTTCGTGACCCTTCCGGTGAGGTCCTCGGTTGAGCCATACGCCGGTACATGGACACACTCAACTG
>CAZXVN010000517.1:0-6475 GCA_964643945.1 uncultured Lentisphaeraceae bacterium
TGGGTGACCTTCGGGTTTATGCTTGTGTTCTACGTGCTGCTGCCGGGCGGGCTGGCCCTGTTCTACGGCAGCAAGAACGTCAAGGCGACCTGCGAGTTCCGGAACCCAAGGCCCTGTTGGACGGATGCCTGTCCGCTGCCGGTCCTGGCCCTGAGCCTGCTTTTCACGTTTTGGGCGTGCTCGGTGGTTCTTACGGGTTTCTACGGCTGGGTGCTCCCGTTCTTCGGTTTTCTGCTCAGCGGGGCGACAGGCGCAGCCGTGGCAGCCGCCACGATGGCGCTGCTGGCCTATGTCGCCTGGGGCTCCTACCGGCTGGACGTGAAGGCGTGGTTCTGCTCGGTCGGCGTGGTTGTCGCCTGGGGGCTCTCGATCTGCCTCACCTTCGCCCGTGTCAGCCTCATGGACTTTTACGCCAAGATGAACTTCCCGGAGCAGCAGCTGGAACTCATGCGGCCGATCTGCAACACGCAAGGACCGATGTTCGCCGTCTTCGGCGCGCTCTGGTTCGTTGCGCTGCTGGGATATCTGCTCTACACCCGGAAATATTATCCCAAGGCCTGACCGGCTTTTTTACCGGCTCAGCTTGTAAGCATCCATGAGGGTGTGGTACTTCACCAGCATGTTCGGCACCTCCCACGCCGGCAGGTCGCGGCTCTTGAGGAACCCCAGATATTTTTGAGCCACCTGGCCGAAATGCGCCTCGTGCCCGACCGCATAACTCGCGGGCACGAGAATTCTGAAACCGGTCTCGTGCCTCTCGAAGCCGATACCCGGATACGTTTTGTTGATCTCGACCATGGCTTCTTTTAAAGCGGCATCGATCTCGTCCGGCTTGACGCCTGTGCCGCGGCGGGGCTCCACGTAGAGCACCGGCTTGTAGTTCTCCGCCTCGCCCTGGTCAATGATCAGCGAAGACAGCGTGCCTCGCATCAGCGAGAAGTGGGTGTCGCCCGCTCCTGCCGGTGCCTGGAAGTTCCACAGCACCGAAATCTTGGCGTACACGCCTTTGATTGCGTACACGAACTCGCCGTTCGCCTTGCACTGCAAGACCCCCTTGTCGTCCACGTCCTGCTTCAGATACGCCGGCCATTCGGCTGTCGAAGTGGAGGTCTTGAACTCATCGAGCGTGACCGGCGACGTCCACGTGCGCGCCGTGACGACGCTCACGTCCGACGGCGCGAGCGTCACGTCGGGGAAGACCTCCCACTGCACGAGATCGGTCAGATGTGTGGTCACATCCACGAGCCCCTCGCCCTGCTGCCGCGTGTCGTAAAACCACGGTGGCCGCTGCAATGGTTTTCCGGCCACCTGTTTGCAGAAATGATGCACGCTCTCTTTGGTCACGGCCGGATCGTCGGCCGTGCCCTTCTCCTGCGCGCCGTACACCTTCGGGAAACGCGACAGCTCTTTCTGCAGCACGGAAGTGATCTCGTAGCGCTCGGTCATGATGTCGTACAAAAGCACGCCTTTCTGTCTGGCCACCTCAAAAGCCTGCTTGAGCAGTTCGAAATCCTTCGGCGTGATGGCCATCGGTTTGTCGGCGAGCACGTTGTAGCCAGCCTGGACACTCTTCAGGATATACTCGGTCTTGCGCGAGTTGTTCCCGGCGAGCACCACCACGTTGCCCGCTTTGTCTTTCAGCATCTTCTCGAAAAAGTCCGCCCCCGTATAGACCTCGCTCTGCCACGCCGTCGGCTGGTTGGCACGCGTGTTGAAACCGTTGATGCGGGCCATGTGCATCTGCAGGTCGCCGCCCTCCGGCGCGTAGACATGCACCTCCGGCGACACGCCGGGATACATCCGGCTCTGAACCAGCGCGGCATGGAAGTGCCCGGGGTCCAAGGTGATCAGGTTCACGGTCTGCCCCTTGTTGCCTGCTCCACAGCAAGTCGTGCCCGTCTCACAGCCAGCCAGCAGCACAACCGCAGCGCCCGCACACATCACCGTACTCTTTGTCATATCGGCCCTCCTTCTACGCTCGTGATTCATTAGCCCACGTACCCGTCTTATCATGTTCAGACGCGGCCTGTCTCTTCCCACCCCGCATGCTTCAGCGCATGGCGCACGCCGTAGGGCGCGCGCTCAGGACGCGAAAGCGTGGCGTTGGCCTCGTCATCACCCGCAAAATGCTCGCTTACAGGATCCCACTTCAGCGGCCGCTTCAGATTTATCGCCGTATAAGCCAGAACGCACGCGCTGTTGGTGCGGTGCGCGGCCTCGGGCAGGATGTTCGTGGGCTGCCGTGTGCGAATGCTCTCCAGCCAGACGCGGTGATGGTTCAGATTACGCGCCAGCGGCTTCTCCACGTCGCCCGCGATAAGCCCCGGCGCGCTCGCCTCCAGCGGACGCCAATAGCCTGGCTTGCCGCAGCCCTGCGCACTCGGGAGGGCTTTCACCGAACCTCGGCCGCAGAAGATCCAGCCCGCCTCGCCCACGAAACGTACGCCGTTGGGATAAACGCTCTCGTCGGCCACATGCAGCACCGTTCCGCTCGCGTACTCCAGCCTGACGTCCAGCTTGCCATGCGCATTCCACAAGCGGCGCTTAGGGAAGTCGGCCCGGCCGCACACTTTCACAGGGCCTGACGACTCCATGCCCAATCCCCACTGAGCAATGTCGATGTGGTGCGAACCCCAGCCTGTTATCATGCCCAAGCAATACTGCTGCATCACCATCCAGCCGGGACGCCCAACAAGATCAGCCTTTTCGCCATGGCCCTGCGGGTGCGTGCGCAACTCGGAATAAAGCTCGGCAGGCGAGCAGCCCAGCCACCGGTCATAATCCAGCGTGTCGGGCACCGGCTCCTGCAACGGCAGGTCGGCAGGCTCGTGAGGATCTTGCGGCAGCCCCACCTCGATCCTCCTGATCCGGCCCAAGCGCCCGTTCGACACATACTCCGCCGCCTTGCGGAACTGCGGCCCGAACGTGCCCTTGCCCTCTGAGCGCTGCTGCGTGCCCAGGTGGAATACGCATCCGGTCTTCTTCATGACCTCCACAATACGACGGCTCTCATACACGGTCATGGCGAGCGGCTTCTGCACATACACGTCCTTGCCTGCGAACGCCGCGTCCACGCACTGCCGCTCATGCCAGAAGTCCGGCGTGCAGAGCATCACCGCGTCCACCGCTTTATCCGCCAGCAGGCCGTGGTGATTCTGATACAGTGCCGGCGTTGGCAAGTCACCCTCAAACAACGTCTGCGTCTGCTGCCTGGTGGCGTGCATCCGTTTGACATCGCAGTCCGAAAACGCCACCAGCGTCGCCACATCCCGGTTGCTCCAGATCCCCGGAATGTCCATGCCGTTCGCGATACGACCGCAGCCGATCACCCCCACCTGTATTTTCTTCGACGGCGCCTGCTGCCCCAGCACACGGGCCGGAATGATGGTCGGAAAGGCGGCCCATCCTCCGGCTGCCACGCCGGATTTCAAGAAACCGCGCCTTGACACTTGAACCTGCCGCATAACCCCCGCTTCCAAAATAATCTATGCCGCAGGTATCGGGCCTGATGCAACCAGTCGTTTGCGGCGCGAGTCCACGGTCAGAGAAAGTCCTTCCAGCGTGCGCGCCCCCAACAGAATCAGGTCACCCTTCTGCGCGAAAACAACCTCGTCCACCGTAAAACAGTCATTCACCCTGATGAGCGCGAAACCGACCGAACGGGTGATCGTTGTTCCATTTGCCATGACAAACTGCAGGTCCTTTTTTTCCCTGAGAATGTTCAGCTTTTCAAGAACATGCGCGGGGATCCACGTATATTCGCTCCCCGTATCAACCAGCGCTTTGGGGACGACCACCGCTTGCTGCCTAGCGGCAATGTTTTCGATTTTACACCCGACAGTAAAAGAGCCCATGATGTCCTCCAAATGTGGTTACGAGTATAGGCAGCCACCCCCTCAAAAACAAGCCCGGAGTTTTCCGTCACCTGTGCCCGGAGTCCGCTTTCGGGTTTCCAGACGTGCCCCGAGTATAGTATGCTAGAGTTTCTTTGTTGGACGCCTTTTTTATCATGAAATCCATGGAAATTCAGTGTGCCGCCTGCGGGGCGACCACGCTCGTACGTGCGGAACCGGTTTACGACGGCTTTAAGAAGACCGGCGAGGCTTTCATCTGTACGGCCTGCGGCATGCGTTACGCCTCGGCCGGAGAGACCCCGTTCGTCCACGCCGCGTCACGCCCGCGCGTCTTTACCGAAGCCGACAAAACCCGCACCCTTTCCATCTTTAAGGACGATGAGCGGCAGCGGAGTTGCGGCTGGTGCAAACAGTTCGTCGTGAACCCTTTTGGCCAGCGTTGCGGCCTTTCGAACACGGAGACCCAAGCCACCGACCTTTGCGCGCACTTCGAAAAAAAAGCGGAATCCCCTAAACCCTTGAGCCCCTGAAACCAGCGCGTAGCGCGATGCAACCTTGAACCCTGAGCCCCGACCCTTATGCTCCAGCCCGACCATTTCCGCGATCTCCTGACCGAGTGGCCACCCGAGAAAGTCCAAGCGCTCCTCCTCTCCCGCACCGGTCGCGATGTGACCGCCGCACTCGGCGCATCCGGGCGGTTCGACCCGAACCGCCTCGCCGCGCTGGTGTCGCCTGCCGCAGAGCCCTTCCTCGAACCGCTGGCCCAACTCTCCGCGCAGTGGACGCGCCAGCGCTTTGGCAACGCGATCCAGTTTTTCGCTCCGCTTTATGTTTCCAACTATTGCTGCAACGGCTGCCTCTACTGCGGGTTCAACCGCACCACGCAGAACACCGTCCGCCGCGCGCTGACCATCGATGAGGCCGTCGCCGAGGCCGAGTGCCTCGCCTCACAAGGGTTCGGCCACATCTTGCTCGTCGCGGGCGAAGACCTGAAGAACACCCCGCCCGCCTATTTCGCCGAACTCGCACGCCGCATTCGTCCGCATTTCGCCTCCGTGCAGATCGAGATCTACTCGCTGTCGCGGGAGGATTACACGTTGCTGGCCGATGCGGGCGTAGACGGCATGACCATGTTTCAAGAGACCTACAACCCCGCGGTCTATGCGTACTATCACCCGAGCGGGCCCAAACGCGATTACGCCAACCGCATCGACTCCTTTGAGCGTGCCGCTCAGGCAGGTATGACTTTTGTCGGACTCGGCTCGCTGCTGGGCATCAACGACTGGCGCGAGGAGGCGTTCTACCTCGGCCTGCATGCGGCCTATCTGCAGAAGCGCTACTGGCGCACTGCCGTGGCGATCTCCTTCCCGCGCATGCGGCCCGCACATGGAGGACAGCCGCCCGCACAGCCGGTCTCCGACGCGAACCTCGTGCAACTCATCTGCGCGCTACGCACGCAACTGCCGGATGTGACCATGACCCTCTCCACGCGCGAGTCAGCCGGATTCCGCGAACGGCTGGTATGCCTCGCCGTAACCAAACTATCCGCAGGCGCGAAGACCACACCCGGCGGCTACACCGGAAAGACCGAAGCCGAGGCGCAGTTCGAAGTGGCGGACCAACGTCCCTTGCACGAGGTTGCTTCCGCGATCAACGAGCTCGGCTTTGACCCGGTGATGAAAGACTGGGACCGCGCTTATGTCAATTGTCTGACCTCCCCGTCCCCCCGCGCCAACAAAATGCAAGGTAACGGGTCAGTTTCGGGGATTTGCGGTTTTAGCGTGAATAGACGGACATAGAACCCCACCGTAATAAACCACCACACGCAATAAACAGCAATGACAGCTTGCCTGCATATTCCACATGCATCAACTGGTCCGGCTCCACCTTTGACCTCCGGACTCTATCACCCACGACAATCCAAACATCATCATTCCAACTGTCAGTATTCGTTTCATCGTAATCCCATATCGTGTCCCCTCACCCCTTCTCGATCGCTTTGGCCTCCGGTGCCGCGCTCCATATCCGGTAACGCACTTCGACGCCTTCGGGCGCGTACACCACGACGGGCAGGCGGCTGTTGTAGCGGATGAGATAGGGCTCGCCGCCAAGGGTGATGAACCGGCTCACCTTCGGCGCGTCCGGATCCACGGCCATCATCGTGCCCGCCATCGGCCCAAGCTTGCCGACCATGTAGCGGGGAAACCCCCAGCCCTCGATGATCTGCTCCTCGATCTTCCCGCCGAAGAAGTACCTGTTCCCCTCGTCAAGCTGGACCGTCTTGCCGACGATCAGTTCCACCTTGAACGCGTACTCGTCATCCTGCTTCGGAAGCTGCATGACATGGCGTACCATCCCCTCCGCGGCCGGGGGAAACGCCTTCATGTTGTCCGCCGCCTGCGCTGACAACAGGGCTGACAGTAATGACAACGCCGTGACTGAAATCTTCTTTCCCATATTCCCTCCTTATGCATACACGCCGATCGCCTTAACAACAGATCGGAAGAGCGTCGTGTAGGGAAAGAGTGTTCAGAGCCGTGTAGATCGCTGGGGGGGACGGATACACAAAAATAAAAAAAAAAATAAGTATCGAGCATGCTAAGATGAAACGACAATATAGA